>CADAGC010000088.1 GCA_902787365.1 uncultured Ruminococcus sp.
CGCAAAAACAAGATAAAAGTCTTTGGAAAGGGGTCTGGGGAAGAACCTTTCTTCAGAAAGGTTTTCCCCAGCGATCGTCATAAATATTCTATACCCGTACCCGTCTTAAAACGGGAGCGCTTATTTTTTATTCAGCCTTTTGCTTTTTGTTCTTCCTGTAGAGAATGACCGCAATAACGCCATAAACAGCGATAACGCACGAGCAGATGATAGTTATTATCAACCCCTCTTTAAGGCCGGGAGTCTCATACTTAAACTCTATCGAGTGATCGCCCTCCGGCACATAGACAGCCATAAGGCCGCCGAAGACCTTTTCTATCTCCTGCTCTTCCCCGTCAACGAAGGCTGTGAAGCCCTCGCTATAAGGCACCGAGAAGAAGACAAGGTTATCCTTTTCGAGATTTGTCTTTGCGGTGAAGCCGCTGTTGTTGGTCTCAAACTCATAGCAGGCCGACTTTGCACGGTCTGTGCAGTCCTGATAATAAGCAAGGGTAGAGAGGTCATCCCTTTTTTCCTCGGGCAGCTCGGTGAGTATATCGCCGTATTTCTCTATCTGCTCGTCTGTCAGCCATATGGCTTTTAGCAGGAGTTTTTCGTTGTCGTAGGCAGTGGGGAGTCGGCTGATGTATGTCCCCTGAAGACTCTCTCTGTCTACAGTCTTTCTTTCATTTGACTTATCGGAAGCACTGCTGTCTTCATCGGAAACGCTGTGCTTGGACAGATCTTCATCAGCCATTCTCATAATAGCTGATTCTTCTTCAGGAACGCTGAAAAACGGCTCTATCTCACCAATGTTTATATAATGATCATAGGTAAAGCCCATAGGGATGAAGTTCTCATTTGTGTGTATGATATACTTGTTCATCACCCTCGGATCGGTATAGCCCACCTTAGTGAATACCGAATTCTCAAAATCCTGCGGTTCGACAGGCACGTTTCCTGACAGATTCTTATTATAATGCATATCGTATTTTACCGACAGGAATGAATCAAGGGCATAGTCACTGTAATCAAGACTGATTCCGGAGGTACGATATATACCTATACTTGAATAGAACTCCGTTTCCTCACCCGAAACACTTGAATTAAAGAAGTGAGGATTGGGGTAGCCCCATAAAAGACCGCAGTTATACTCAAAATCGTTGCCCGAAACTCTGAAAAAGTCATCATCCTCAAGATCTATAGGCTGAAAATTGTTATAGATATCTTCAACAAAGTTCTGACACTGCATGGAATTATCATATTCCACCACTGTGATATTTCTTATCAAAAGCATAGCCAGACAGAACAGGCACGTCGCTCTGCCGAGAGTTTCACGCTTTACAAACCTGACCTTGCCCTTGGCCTTTGGACTTAGCAGCAGGAACATATACAAAAGCCCCGCAGCACTAAGACCGAGTGACGAAAACAGCAGCTTTTCCGTTATGGCCTGCATATCATCGCCGTAAGCTATTTCATATTTTTTCTGCACATACATATAGAATACGCCAAGAACGGCAAAGATACCAAGAGCCACAATCTGTGCTTTCATACCTATCGTATGATCATATTCGTCCATATCATCTATAAATCTGCCCGTCATCATTATCATAACGATAAGCGGCATAAAGAACCAGCGGCAGTAATACTGCTGATTGGTCATAGAGAACAGGCTGTTGAGAAGCGGCACGGCCGCTATAAAAGCACACACATACAATAGTATGCTGTACCAGCTTTTCTTTTCCTTTCTTATAACGGCGAACACGCCGACAACGGAAAACAAAGGTATATAAAGCGAGGGATTGGAGAAATTGAGATCCCGGTCGCTAAAGAACCATGCCGTGCTGACCATTTCGGGGATAAGGAACAGCGACTGTATTATTCTTGCGATAACGCCGTGCTCATCATAAACCAGAAGATCTTTCGAGAATATAAGCTCGCCCGCTCTCTGATTTGAGAGCATAGATTCTAACCACGGCAGATATACCACAAACGGGAGCAGCGCCCCAAAAAATGTTTCTATGCCAAGCTGGACAAATCTTTTGAGCGTCAGTCTCGGGAATGAGCCTGTTGCTGTTCTTACGATGAAATATATGAGTAAGAAAAGACATTCCTGCCACAAGAAATAGATATCGTTAAAGCCTGCGATCGCCAGAGCGATGGCAAAGCCGAGGGGGCGCTTATCCATAACGAGCTTATCAAAGGTATAAATGACAAGCGGGAACAGGCAGATGATATCTGCAAACTGGTAGACCATATTATAAAGCTGAAAGCCCGAAAAGACATAGAGCATAGCGCACATAAAGGCGGTGCTGTCTTTTTTGAGATACTGGCGAAGCCACATCATGGCAAAAACCGCACCCGTTCCCATTTTTATCGCTATAACAACAGTATGCATATAGGGCACCAGCGAGGGCGGGCAGATAATAAGCAGCCACCAGAACGGGCTTCTTATAAACGAGCCGTAGAACAGCATATAATCAGCACCGAGGTCTGACTGCATATCAAATGTAGGTATACCTCCTGTGCTATGGAACAGGTCGCTTGCGTGCTGGACAAAGGGAATAGTCTGAGCGTTATAATCGGAAAAATAGATATAAACACCGCCCGACCTTATAAGTATAGGCAGCGTACTAAGCATAAATATAACAAAAGCCGCAGCAAACGCCTTTAGATACGGCCATTTCATTTTATCGGCTGATGAATTCAAGAATAGTCACTCCTGTCAAAAAATCACATAGTTGTTTCTTTATCACGGTATGGCTTGTTATGATAAAGAAACAACTCAAAAACATCATACAATACTCTCAAATTATAGCATACAGCGCTGATAATGTCAAGCGAGGGGGCGGGCGGGCGGCGGCTGCACGGGGGAAAGGCAAAAAAGTCCTTGACTTTTTGTTATATTTATAGTATAATATATAGGTTAAAGAAAAATCCTAATTAAAAAGACAATACAAGGAAAGGAAATGTATATACTATGTCAATAAGAAAGAGAGCCGCAGCGCTTCTTACGGCGGCTGCCATAACTGCTTCCTTTGCAGGGTGCGCAGACACAAGCTACGTTATGAAGGCTGACGGTGATAACATCAATGCGGGCATATACATCGACTATATGTTCAGCGCCATGCAGCAGCAGTTATATATGTGGCAGTACTCGGGCGTTACCGAGAACTTCTTTGACCAGAAGGTGGACGACAAGGACTTTGCGACATATCTGACCGACACGGCTATGGAAAAGACCAAGCGCTACGCCGCAGTTGAGAAGCTTTTCAAGGAGAGCGGGCTCAAGATATCCTCTGAGGATATGAAGAGCATAAACAACGACATCGCAGACACATGGGAGAGCGTTTCAAAGCTTTACGAGACAGAGGGCATAAGCAAGGACTCACTCAAAAAAGTAGAGGTAAATGCCAAGAAAGAGGAAATGCTCTTTGAGTACTACTACGGCGAGGGCGGCAAGGAAGCCCCCACAAAGGACGAGCTTGTAAAGTACATGAACGACAATTATCTGCGCTTCAAGGCTATAACTATCTACAAGTCGACCCAAGAGGACGAGACAAAGAAAGAAGAAGAGAACACCAAGAACAAGGAGCTCTTTGACAAGTACAGCGAGAAGGCCAAGGACGTTAAGTTTGCTGACTTTGATGCGCTGATAGACGAATACAACACAGAAACAACTCCCGCCGAGGAGGACGCTGCAGCCGAAGGCGACGACACAGCAGCACCCGCAGACGACGGAAGCTCGGCTGATGACAGCAGCGCCGCTGACGAGAGCAGCAAGGGTGACGACACATCGTCTGATACTGACAGCTCATCAAAGGACGACAGCAGCGAGACTGTAGTTGAGGACAGCGTTTCTTCATTTGAAGCAGAGAACGAAGACAGCAGCGTTGTTGACGACAGCAGCATAGCTGACAGCAAGGCTGATGACAGCTCGGCTGACGAAAGCAAAGCAGACGAGAGCAAGGCTGACGACAGCACAGCAGACGCCGCAGCCGACACCACAACAACAGGCACAGACGAGGCTGACGCCGAGGAAGTTGAGCCCGACCCCTATGCAAACGAGCGACTGATTAACTTTGCAAGCATTGACGAGGATTCACTCAAAGAGGACTACGGCAAGAGAATGCAGGCTATCAAGGACGCAGAGATCGACAAGGTGATAACCTATGAGGACGAGAACGCATACTACATCATCTCAAAGGGCGACATCACCCAGAGAAGCGACGAGTATCTCAGCGACGAGGCAAACGTTGACGCCGTAGTTCACGAAGCCAAGGACAAGGATTTTGAAGCCAAGATAACAGCGGCTATCGACTCGATAAAGTTTGAGGAGAACAAGGAAGCTATCGACAGATACCTGCCCAAGACCGTTTACGACAAGTACAACGAGTATCTTGACAAGAACAGCAATTCTCAGAAGGCTGCTTCTTAATAGTGAATAATCTAACACCCCAAGGTCTTTCCTTGGGGTGTTATGCTGTCTGCGCACAAAATAAATAAATGATATATTCTACATAAATCTGCTCAAAAAACATTGACATTTCTGCAAAATGCTGATATAATAAAAATGGATAAATATAATTATCCTACACAGTTAAAATTTAGTACTTTTGTATTAAGAGAGGAAGGTGAGGTCAATGATCGTTATACACGGAAAATCAAAGGCAGATGCTAAGGTCACAGGCCTCATAAGCTTCTACCGCCGTGATGTGTTCGAGCCGCTTATGGAGCACCGTGACGACATAGAGGCGGAGTTTAAACGCTTTACAGATGCGAGAGATACATCGATCGCCGAGCTTGACAACGAGTACAATATAGCCCTTGAAAAAGCAGGCGAGGAAGCCGCAGGCATCTTCGAGATACAAAAGCAGATGATAGAAGACGGTGACTTTTCAGACCTTGTCGAGGGCATAATCAGAAGCCAGCAGTGCTCGGCAGAGTTCGCCGTAAAGTGCGCTTCAAAGACATTTTCCGACCTGCTTAGGTTTTCGGGCAGCGAGTATATGTCGCAGCGCTCGGAGGATATTTTCTTTATAAGCGACAGGCTGATAAGAAAGCTTGCAGGCGTTGAAAAGCGCCTCGGCCACTATGACATGGACGTTATCGTCTGCGCCGACACCCTCTCGTCGTCGGATATTCTGCTTATGCAAAGCCCCTTTATCGTGGCGATATGCGTTAAGCGTGATGTCGAGATGTCGCACCTTGCACTCCTTGCGCAGGGTCTTGGCATACCGCTGATATCAGACCTTGGCGATAAGCTGGACAGGCACTTCGAGGGCATGAGCGCCACCGCCGACTGCTCGACGGGGATGCTGATCATTGAGAACTGAGCAAGGGCGGCATTATGTTTGTTATAAAAGGTGACACATACAGAATTGAATGTAATGAGCAGGATATTGAACATTATTATCACAAATACAATAACTGCGACAGATACGGGCTGTGTATTTATGTGCTTGAAAAGCTTTATGCGCATAATCTTATTGAAAGTGCATTAAAATCACTTTGCGAGCAAAATAGTGTTGGCACAGACTTTGGCTCTATCAATCTGCCGAGCCTGTTCGATAAACTTGAGGAGGGCGATGAGGACTTTTATTTTGAAAGTGGCGTTGAGTTTGTTTATGATGAAGCTATACATATAGTATCAAACACCGAGTTCATATCTCTCGTTGAACAGATGATATGTATTCATAAGCATGAGCCACAATCAGAGAAATGCGCAGAATACCTGCCGAGGCTCAAAGAACTGTATAAATAACAACACCCCGAGGGTTTTCATTTCCCTCGGGGTGTTACATTACGGCGAAGCCGTTAATTATGCATTATTCTATCGCCCTGAAGAAATACGCCGAGAAGGGGGCAAGGCGGAGTGCGAGGCGGCCGCCGTAGGGCTTGCGCCTGCCGTGGGTCATGTTAGAGCCGCTGTAAATATCACGGTCGGAGCAGAGAATCTCCTCAAATGTGCGCATATCACGCACCTTAAGATAATAGGTCTGCGGCACGCCCGAGAAGTTGAATACGCAGTATATCTCGCCGCCGTTTATGTCAGATCTTGCAAAGGCGAAAATGCTCTGGTTTGAGTTGTCGGCGTCTATCCACCTGAAATGTGCGGGGTCGTAGTCGCACTCGTAGAGGGCGGGGGTGTTAAGGTATACGTGATTGAGCGTCTTGACGTATTCGTGCAGGCTGTCATGCAGGGGGTAGCTAAGCAGGTTCCAGCCAAGCTCTTTGTAGGGGCGCCATTCCATATACTCCCCTATCTCGTTGCCCATAAAACCCAGCTTCTTGCCGGGGTGTGCTATCTGGAATGCATACAGCGCACGGATAGTTGCAAACTGCTCGTTTTGCATACCGAACACCTTGTCGAGCATGGTCTTTTTGCCGTGAACGACCTCATCGTGCGAATATGGCAGAATGAACAGGTCGTTGTAGAAATAGCTCATCGAGAAGTTCATCTTGTTGTGGTGGTAGCGCCTGTCGTAAGCAGGGGTCTTGATGTAGTTTATGGTGTCGTTCATAAAGCCCAAGTCCCACTTATAGTCAAAGCCAAGGCCGCCGAACTGCACGGGGGCTGTCACCTTGGGGTAGTCGGTGGAATCCTCGGCAAAGAGCATAACGCCCGGGTGAGCCTGCCTTATATCGTAGTTGGTGTTTTTGAGAAACCATATGCCGCTGTCGTTAATGGCGTTTTCCTTTTTGCCCCAGCGATAGAGCAGGCAGGCAACAGCATCATAGCGCAGGCCGTCAACATGGTACTTCTCGCACCAGAAGTTGATAGACGATTTTACAAAGCTAAGAACGTGGGGCTTTGTGTAGTCAAAGAGTGCGGTGTTCCACTCACTGTAGCGCTCGTTCTCGGCGTCAGGCTCAAAGAGAAAGCCTCCGTCGTAGATGTGGAGAGAATAAAAATCCCTCACAAAATGCACGGGCACATAGTCAAGTATAACGCCCACGCCCTGCTGGTGGCACCTGTCGATAAAGCGCATAAGCCCGTCGGGCGAGCCGTAGCGTGATGTCGCCGAGAAATACCCCGACACCTGATAGCCCCAGGAGCCGTCAAAGGGATACTCGGTCATAGGCATAAGCTCGATATGGGTATAGCCCATTTCCTTGACGTAAGGGATAAGAAGCTCACTCATCTCATCATATGAATAGAAGCGGTGGTCTTCGTCGGTGTCGGGCTTGATACGCCACGAGCCGAACTGCACCTCGTAGATATTCATCGGGCGGTCGTAGTTCTTTGTTCTGTCCCTCATCCAGCCCTCGTCGTGCCACTCGTGCTTGTCAACGTCATAGACGATAGAAGCGTTTTTAGGCCTTACCTCGCTGTAGAACGCAAAGGGGTCTGCCCTGTCGTTGACCTCGCCGTCGGGGCCTTCGATAGCGTATTTATAAATATCCCCCTCGCCCGAGGATTTAAGGAATATGCTCCACACTCCCCGCTCATCACGGTTCATGCGGTAGCGCTCGCCGTTGCATATGAGTGTGACGTTCTTGGCGTGGGGCGCATAGGTGGCATAGCGCACGCCCCCGTTCTCGATATGCGAGCCAAGCTCTTCATAAGCATACATTGTACGGCCTTGTATGAATTCGTTGATTATGTCCATTGTTTTTCTCCTTCGGTAAATGCATAATGCATAATTCATAATGCATAATTGTGGTATCGGCTTCGCCGATAAGATGCCCATTCGGGCGTTTTATGGCAGCGCTTTCGCTGATTCAGACGATTTCTTTAAGAAAAAGCTTTTAAAATCCGTTCCGCGCAGCGGAACACCTTAATTATGCATTATGCATTATGCATTATGCATTACTATTGATTTTCCCCACAAAACGTGCTATAATAAACTTATACATCTATTATAACGGAGGTTACATAAAATGTCAAGTTCCGCCATAACAAAAAACACCTTTGCCGAATCGCTCAAACACCTTGCTGTGGTGAAAAGCTACGACAAGATATCCATTTCAGATATAACAAACGACTGCCGCATGAACAGACAGTCATTCTACTACCATTTTCAGGACAAGGACGACCTTTTAAGCTGGATAATGTATAATGACCTGTTTGTTTACATCACCCACGGCGTGCGCTTTCACAACTGGTATGAAAAGCTTGAGGGCTTCCTAAAGCGCATGGAGGATCAGAAAGAGTTCTACTCGAAAGTTCTGCAAAGCGGCAACGGGATTTTCCACGGCTATCTTTACGACGTCATGCACGGAATGTTCACCTTCTTCTTTGACAACGCCGTTTCAAAAGAGGACGGGCAGAACACCACCACAGAGTTCTTTGCCGACTTCTACTCACACGGCTTCTGCGGCGTTATTGTTGACTGGGCTATCGGCGGCATGAAGATGACCCCGCACGAAGTGATACAGTCGATGAAAGACCTCGCCCTTGAAAACATCAAGATCGGTGAGGGCTTTAAGGAATACTTATAATAATGCATAATGCATAATGCATAATGCATAATTGATATATGGAGGAATATTATGACAAAACGAATACTGACTCTTGTCTTTACGGCGGCGCTTGCGCTTGGGTGTCTGACCGCTTGCGAGGACAAGGACAGCAGCAAAAGCCAGTCGCAGGCTGACAGTTCACAGACCGAGAGCAAGTCGGCGGAAAGTCAGATCAAAGACGTACTATCGGGTTACGAGTCGCTGCCCGAGGGCTTAACGCTTGATGACAACACAAGCTACTGCAAGGAGATATACAGCTATGCCGCAGAGTTCTGCGCCGAAAAGCAGACTGCAGGCGAAAGTGTGGATTTCACGATATGGGAGTTTCGCCCCTCACGCCCCGACAAGGAGGAGGAGTTTGAAGTTTATATCGCTGACAAGCTCGGCGACAAGGTGCAGGCGGGCTACATCAGCTGCAAGTTTGAAAGCGGCATGATAAAAAGTGTCTCGCTCAAAGACAAACAAGACAAGGTCATAGCGGCTTATCCGCAGGAATAAAACCACAAGCGCCCCGGGGTCGTCCGAGGCGCTTTGCTATGTCATTATTTACTGCTGTTATCAGCGCTGCTGTCGTCGGTTTTATCGGCAGGGGCGCTCCAGTCGTGGGTAAGACCCTT
>CADAGC010000089.1 GCA_902787365.1 uncultured Ruminococcus sp.
GTCAATTGTATTGACAAGATACAATTAATATGTTATAATATATAAAGATAATGTCATAGCACGGCACTAAGGGCAAATGACCCTTTTGTAAATGCTTATTGGCATAAAACGTAAAAAACAGCACAGCATGGCTTACTGCTTCGTGCGGCAATATACAGAAAAGGAAAGATCACCTTATGGCTCAGAAAATGAATATCATAGACAAGCTTCGTCAGCAGTTTGTTTTGGACAGAATAACACAGCTAAAAAACTCGCCTGAAAGCGTGAAAGGCCCTCTTGTTGTAGAGCTTGACACTACCGAGGTGTGCAATTTTGCCTGTCCGGGATGCATAAGCGAGGATCTTGTTTCAAACAAGACTTCATTCTCAAACGAAAGGCTGCTTGAACTGGGTAAGGAATTCTACGAGTGCGGCGTAAAGGCTGTAATACTCATAGGCGGCGGCGAGCCGCTTGCTCACCCGAAGGTAGGCGAACTGATCGACTATCTCGGTCAGCACGATATACACGTCGGCATAACCACAAACGGCTATTTCATCGACAGGTATATGGACACTATCGCACGCTACTCGAAATGGACAAGGATATCTATGGACGCAGGCACAGCTGCGACCTTTGATAAGCTGCGCCCCGGCAAGGACGGCAAGTCGAAATTCGACCACGTTGTTGACAACATGAGAAAGCTTGCAAAGATAAAAACAGGCACTCTCGGCTTTTCATATCTTATACGCACCGAGGCTGACGGCTTTGGCATAACATCGAATGTTGATGAGATATACGATGCCTGCAAGCTTGCCCGTGACATCGGGTGTGATTATTTCGAGGTAAAGCCCAGCTACAGCTACTCGGGCGGTCAGGATCATGCGCTTGTCAAACACTCAAAGGATCAGATGGACAAAGCAAGAGAGCAGGTGGCAAGGCTCAACGAGCTTGAGACTGACACTTTCCGTGTGATAAAGGCTATCAACCTTGAGGACTCGTTCAACTGCGTTGAGACTAAGCAGGACAAGGATTATCACAGGTGCGTAGTATCAGACCTAAGAACTCTCATAGCGCCCTCGGGCGTTTACGTATGCCCCTACTGGAGAGGCAAGGACAAGTTCCGCATAGGAAACGCACACAACCAGTCTTTATCCGAGATATGGCAGAGCGACAGAAGAAAAGAAGTAATGGAATTTGCCGACCCCACGGTGGTATGCGGCTTCCATTGTCTGCGTGACCAGTCTAACAGAGTTGTGGCGGATATGCTTGAAAAGGGTGCAGAGAGCACCGAAGCCATTGCCGAGTATGACAGGTTCATTTGATCACGGAGGGCAGGAACTTGGTTTTTATTGATGAAAGCAGGATCGAGACCCGTGCGTTTATCGGCGGTGAATATATGACCGCCAAGGACGGGAGAACGATAAGCAAAACAAGCAGTTATACAGGAAAGCCGCTGGTCGGGATAACGGCCTGCGGCGAGCATGAGGTGGAGCTTGCAGTAAGTGCTGCACGCTCCGCTTACAATTGTGGCGTATGGCGTGACAAAACGCCGCAGCAGCGCAAGGAGATAATCCTTGCATTTGCTGATCTTATGGAAGAGAACAGAGACACCCTCGCACGGCTCGACACATACGAGACTTGCAGGGCTTACAGGAATTATTACTACGATTCTATTCCTAAAGCGATAGAGGCTGTGAGGTATTTTGCAGAGGCAGTCGATAAGATATACGACGCCGCCATTCCGCCTAAGACGGATTCTTTCGGCGTGATATACCGCAAGCCCCTCGGCGTGGTTGGCGTGATAACACCGTGGAATGACCCCATGGTCGTTATGTCGTGGAAATCGGTGCCTGCTTTATTAATGGGCAACAGCGTTATCATCAAGCCCGCCGAGCAGTCTTCTCTGTCTGCGATATTCACAGCAGGACTTGCAAAGAAAGCAGGAATTCCCGACGGAGTATACAACGTGATACCCGGATTTGGTGAAGAAACGGGCAAGCTGCTTGCTATGCATAATGATGTAAACGGCATTTTTTTCACAGGCTCTTCCGAGATAGGAAAGCAGATAATTCAGTACAGCGGAATGTCAAACATGAAAAAGGTAGGCCTTGAATGCGGCGGCAAAAGCCCATACATCGTGACCCGCAACTGCAAAGACATCAAGCTTGCTGCACAGACTCTTGCTGCGAATATGTTCTACAATCAGGGGCAGATATGCTCAGCACCTTCAAGGGCGATAGTTGACAAGAGCATAAAGGAAGAGTTCCTCAAATACTTCAAAGAGGAAAGCGCAAAGTTCATACCCCGTGACCCGTTTGACATAAACAACAACGTAGGCTGTGTTGTCAGCGGCGAGCAGTATGAGCGTGTGATGAGATATATAGAGATAGGCAAGCAGGAAGCAGGCGGCTATTATTCGCCAGGGGGTGATGAGAATATGCCGCAGGGCGCAAAATGCGTTATCCCCGTTATACTCTATGATGTTGACAAAAACAGCCGCATCGCACGGGAAGAGATTTTCGGGCCTGTATGCTGCGTGATAGACTGCGATGGCGCAGACGAAGCGATAGAGATTGCCAACGACAGCGAGTACGGCCTTGCAGGTGCGGTATGGACTGATGACCTGAATGAAGCCTACTACGTTGCATCAAAGATAGAATCGGGGCTTGTTCACGTAAACTCATACGGTGAGGACGACAACACATCACCTTTCGGAGGAGTAAAGCAGTCGGGCATAGGCAAGGACAAATCGGTATATGCCTTTGACGAATACTCCGAGCTTAAATCTGTATGGATAAAAACAAAGAGGTAACTATGAAAAAACTACTTGTTCTAAACGGCAGCCATTCCGATATACCGCTGATAAAGGCAGGCAAAAAGCTCGGTTACTATGTCATCACCTCGGGCAACCGCCCCGATCTTATCGGCCATAAATATGCTGATGAATACATAGGCTGCGATTTTTCAAAACCCGAGGAAATGTATCAGACTTTCCGTGATAAGGGAATCGATGCGATATGCTCCTGCTCGAATGATTTCGGGGCTATCACGGCTGCTTATATGTGCGAAAAGCTTGGGCTCGGCGGGCATGATGATTACGAGACTGCCCTTACCATTCATCATAAGGACAGGTTCAAGGAATTCGCCGCAAAGCACGGCCTGCACACGCCCCGTGCGGTAAGTTTCAGCGATCTTGACAAGGCGCTTGAATACGAGCCGGAAAGCTACCCTGCAATGGTTAAGCCCATTGACCTTACAGGCGGCAAGGGCATAACAAAGGTCTATGACCGTGAAGGTTACATTGAAGCAGTAAAGACTGCATTTACAAGGTCGCCCTCAAAGCGCATAGTTACCGAGCCGTTTATTGAAGGCACACAGCACAGTTTCAGCACATTTCTTGTTGACGGGCGTGTAGCTGCATATTTCAGCGACAATGAATACTCCTACAAAAACAAATACCTCGTATCCACCTCGGCAGGGCCTGCAACTAATGTTGACAAGGCGAGAGACATTCTTATTTCCGATGCAGAAAAGACTGCTTCGCTGCTTGGGCTTTGCAACGGAGTATTCCACTACCAGTACATCATGTCGCAAAGCGGCGAACCTTACATTCTTGAAATAACAAGGCGCTGCTCGGGCGACATTTACCCCGAGCCTGTAGAGCACGCAACGGGGATCCCCTGGGCTGAGTGGATAGTGCGTGCAGAATGCGGTATGCCGTGTGATGATTTCCCGAAGAATGCAGTTCAGAGCAAATTCTGCGGCAGACACTGCATAATGGGCGACAAAAACGGCGTAGTAAAGGAAATATACATAAGCGATGAGATAAAAGACAACATCTATTCTGAGTTTTCATGGTTTAAAAAGGGTATCAGGATAAACGACTACATGGTTGACAAGGTAGGCATACTGTTTTTGGAATACAAGAGCGAAGCCGAGATGCTTGACAAGGTATCAAGGATAAATGACCTTATAAAAATCGTTTATGAAGAATGAGGCATAAAAAATGGCAGAAAAGATAAGCTATGTCATTCCCTGCTATAATTCGCAGGAGACTCTTACGAATGTCATAGAAGAAGTAACACAGGTCACAGAGCAGAAGCTTAAGGAGTTTGAGTTTGAGTTCGTTCTTGTGAATGATTGCTCTAAAGATAACACCATAGGCGTGATAAGAAAGCTTTGCTCGGAGCATTCAAACATCACGGGAATAGATTTCTCAAAGAACTTCGGGCAGCACGCAGCGCTGCTTGCTGGGTTTCACAAGGTCAGCGGTGATTTCATAGTCTGCCTTGACGATGACGGGCAGATGCCGATAGAATCAATTCCCGACCTTATAAAGCTGCTTAAGGATGACACCGACTGCGTGATAGGAAAATACCAGGAGGTCAAGCAGACGACATTCAGGCAATTCGGCAGCTGGGTCAACAAGAAAATGACCGAGTTTCTGCTTTCAAAGCCAAAGGAGCTGGTAATGAACAGCTTCTGGGGCGCAAGGCGCTTTGTAATAGATGAGATGATAAAATACGAGGGCGCCTACCCACACATCGGCGGTCTGCTTCTGAGAACAACGTCAAACATTAAAAATATTGACGTCAAGCACCGTGAGCGTGCAGCAGGAAGCTCGAACTACACGTTTATAAGGCTCATCAAGCTTTGGATGAACGGCTTTACGGCATTTTCGGAAAAGCCTTTGCGCATATCGACCTTTTTCGGGTTTATAAGTGCGTTTGTAGGGTTTGTGCTTGCGGTGATAATGGTCATCAAAAAGCTTGTAAACCCCGACGTACCGTTAGGCTACACCTCTATCGTATGCCTTATACTGTTTATAGGCGGGCTGCTTATGCTGCTCATGGGCATGATGGGCGAATACATCGGGCGGACTTACTTAAACATCAACCGCTCGCCGCAGTACGTCATCAGAAAGGAATACCACTCACCCGACAAAGACGGGCAGAAGGATATTTCGGGCAGCGGGCAGGATTAGTACCAATATAATAAAGCAAACAGGCGCTTGTGCGGTCTTCGGATAACCGAAGGCCGCTTTTTTATCCTCCCCGCCCTTGCATTTTTCTTTTAAATATGGTATAATAGCTATATATATACACAAAAGGGTGAGAATTTATGAAACTGATATATGCCATAGTCAACAATGATGATACATACGCAGTCAGCAAGGGGCTTAGTGATGCAGGGATAAGGGCAACTAAGCTTGCAACCACGGGCGGCTTTCTTATGAAGGGCAACACCACCTACATGATCTGCTGCGACGGGAGCCTTGTTGACAAGGTGATAGAGATATGCAGGCAATACAGCAAGAAGAGAAAGCAGACTGTGAGCGCTGCGTCTATCATGGGCGGTGCTGCCGACCCCTCATCTACTATGGAAGTAACTATCGGCGGTGCGACTATATTCGTGACGGATATTGAGCGCTTCGAGCAGGTGTAAAATGATACTTGCGGGAAACGAGCAGATAAAAAGCCTTACTGCCGCCATGATAAGCAAGGGGCGTGAGCCGCACTCGCTGATAATCACGGGCGAGCACGGTCAGGGGCGCAAGACTGCGGCGAAGTACATTGCTGCCGCCATGCTTTGCGAAAGCGGCACAGGCGTGCCCTGCGAGAGCTGCCGCACCTGCCGCATGATAAAAGACGGCGTTCACCCCGACTTTATGGTGCTTAAGGCAAACGACAACGGCAACTACCCCGTTGATGACATAAGGGCGGTAGTGGCTGACGCCGTGGTTGCGCCCAACGAGGGCAGGGTAAAAGTTTATCTGATACCCGACTTTGACAAATCAAAGGTCACGGGCGAGCAGGTGCAGAACATTCTCTTAAAGCTTATTGAAGAGCCGCCCGACCACGTTGTGATGATACTCACGGCGGATTCGAGAGAGGCGTTTTTGCAGACTATTCTTTCAAGAACGGTGTGTCTCGGCGTAAGCCCCTGCTCAAAGGAAGAATGTATCTCCTATATAGGCTCGCTTGAAAAGTATGAATACTCAGATATTGCGCAGGCTGTCGATTCGCTCGGCGGCAACATTGGCAGCTGTATAGACTTCCTCGAAAAAGGGCTGATATATAACGCCGTAAGCAAAGCACGGCAGGTAGCAGCAGCGCTTTTATCGGGCAGCGAGTATGAGCTGCTAAAAGCCCTCACCGAATGCGACGGCGCAAAGGGGCTTTTGCGAATGACGTTAGTGCAGCTTTGCCTTATCATAAGAGACAGCGCAGTTTCGTCATTCGGCGGCGAGCTGATAGGGTGCGCCTCGCACACCTCGCAGGAGCTTTCAAGAAAATACGGCAGGGCAAGGAGCGAGAAGCTTTACCGCATAATCAGCGAGCACATAGCACGCCTTGACCGCAGCTGCTCAAAGCTTTTGGTGATAAACTCGCTGTGCGCAGAGCTGTCGGCAATTTAAAGGAGGCTGCATGAACACAGAACCAAGCAATAAGCTGCGGGAGATATTCTCGCTTTTTTCAGATAAAGAGCCGACGGGCTGCAAGATAATAGACTCGGGGCACGGCGAGAGTGATTTCAGGCACAATGTGATATTTGAAACAGCAAGCGGGCAAAAGCTTGTGATAAAGCTTAGCTGCAACAGCTTCACCACTCGTGAGAGAGTGGCGGCCATGCAGCGGCTCACAGCCGAATACCGTGACGAGTGCGCATACTGCCCGAGAATAATGACTGACAAAAGCGGCATATTCCCTTATGTGGAATACGAGGGCAAAAAATGCCTTGCCCTTGCCGAGGAGTTTGCACCATACCGCATACTACAAGACCGTGACTCGGAAACAGACCCCGAAACAGAAGACATATGGCGTGCAAAATGGGAACTCACGGCAAAAATTGCGAACAGGCACTCTGACTATACCACTCTCCCCTCATGCTATGTGCTCTTTGAGCCGATGTGCGATGATGACGAAACTGACGAGGTGCTCGAACAGGCTCACGAGTGGAAAGCTCAGGCTGACAGGCTGGACGAGAAATTCAAGCGGCAGGTCGAACGGATATGGCAGCTGTGGTGGGATAACCGAAAAAAGCTGGGCAAAGTATACGGCAGCCTTCCAAGCTGCATTTTGCAGGCAGACCTGAACTCGACCAACATACTGATCGATGACGAGGGAAAGTTTGCGGGGCTTATAGATTTCAATTTAGGCGGCAGAGAGGTATTTATCAACTACATTATGCGTGAGTGTTTCCGTGGTGACTTTGACGAGGAGATCAGGCATATACAAAAAGCTCTTTCGGTATGCAGTAAATACTACACCTTCTCAAAAGAGGAAAAGGAATATGCGCTGATGATATACCGCTGCTTAAAGCCTATAAGAAAGGGCTATGAGATAGAGCAGCTGATAAACAAACACGCAGATGATGACGACTTTGTGCGCTGTCTTGACAGGATAGAGAACGCACTTACAAAAGACATAGATTTCACATCATACATGAACGGAGGAAAGGTTCTTTGAAAATAATAGGTGTACGCTTCAAAAGCGTAGGAAAGGTTTACTACTTTAACCCCAAGGGCGTTAAGGTGAACATGGGCGACAAGGTGATAGTCGAGACAGTAAAGGGCGTTGAGTGCGGCGAGGCCGTGCTTATCGACAGGGAGATAAACCCCGACAACTACGGCAACATCAAGCCCATAATAAGAGTTGCCACAGAGGCAGACTTAAAACAGATAGAAAAGAACAAGCAAAAGGAAAAGGACGCATTTGGGATATGCGAGCAGAAGATAGCCGCACATGGTCTTAAAATGAGCCTTGTGGACGTTGAGTGTACCTTTGACAACAACAAGCTTCTTTTCTACTTCACAGCAGAAAACAGGGTGGATTTCAGAGAGCTGGTAAAGGACTTGGCATCTGTTTTCCGCACAAGGATAGAGCTAAGGCAGATAGGTGTGCGTGACGAAGCGAAGATGCTGGGCGGCCTTGGCATATGCGGCCAGCCCTTTTGCTGCTCGAGATTTATGGGCGAGTTCCAGCCCGTGTCTATCAAAATGGCAAAGGAGCAGTCGCTCTCACTCAACCCCACAAAAATATCGGGCACCTGCGGACGCCTTATGTGCTGCCTGAAATACGAGCAGGAAGCTTATGAAGACTTACTTAAGACCACCCCGAAGGTAGGTGCGATAGTTCGCACGGCAGAGGGGCGTGGCGTTGTTACCGACTCTAACCTCCTGACAGGCAAGCTGACCATAAAAATGGACAAGACCGATGCAGTAGTCACCCTCAAAAAGGACGAAGTTGAGCTTATCAAAGACGCTGTGATAAGGCTTGACCGCAACGAGCTGCGTGCCCTTAAGGGCTTGGAGGACAAGTGATATGCCGTCTGCGATAGTACACCTGAAGGTAGCATATGACATCGCACAAAAACTCGGTGTGAAAAATTACGGACAGTTCTATGCAGGGGCTGTTTCGCCCGATGCGGTGAACATTGACGGCTTTGCCGACCAGTCGGTACGCTACCCTGCGCACTTAAGAAGCCTTGACTACGAGGAATGGAAAGCCACGGCAAGAAACTTCTGCAAGGAGAAGGGAGCCGAATGGGCAGGCAGAGAGGATTATCTCAAGGGTTTTTTACTGCACATTTTTACGGACATTTACTGGGACGAACTTGCACAGCCCGAAATGTTCGAGGGCTTTGAACGCTTAGGCTACTCCCCCGACGAGCTTAGAGATGTAAAGTGGAAAGAGCTTTATCGCTTCAACGCTCTGCTCTTAGGCGGCTGGCTGTTTGATGATGTTTTACCGAAGATGAAAAAGACTGAGCTTTACCCTATCGGCACGGTCGGGCTTGACCAGCTCACACGCTACATTGATGACCTTACAGGCAACTACCTGACAAGGAGCGTCATCAACGAGCCGACTCTTGTATGCCATATGGGCATGGTGGAAAAGGTGGAGCAGGCGTGCTTTGAGGAAATGGACAAGCTTTTTAAATAGTATACACAACACCGCTCTTATTAAGACGGATACGGGTATAGAATATTTATGACGATCACTGGGGAAAACCTTTCTGAAGAAAGGTTCTTCCCCAGACCCCTTTCCAAAGACTTTTATCTTGTTTTTGCG
>CADAGC010000090.1 GCA_902787365.1 uncultured Ruminococcus sp.
GTGTGTGCCGTTTGCAAAGGTGTGGCGCACAAGTGCGTCTTCACCGCCAAGCACCTGCGCATAGACCTTGTCTATCGTCTCACGCCCCATATCGTCGTAGCCGTAGCCTGTTGTTCCCTTTAAGCAGACATCGCTCACACGGTTGTGTATAAAGGCAGACAGCACTTTCTGTCCGTTTTTCTGTGCTATTCGCTCTATCTCGGCAAAGCTTTCGGCACATTCATTTTCAGCCTCTGCCGCAAGGGCTTCTATTCTGCTGTCAAGCTCAAAAAATTCACTCATCTATATCATTTTTCCTCTCTAATACCAAGTCAACGCCCACAGGCTCAAAGCCTATCTCGTTGTAATATGACACTCTGTGCGGTCTTGCAAAGAGTATCACCTCAAAGCCGTCTTTAGACAGGCGCTCGCCTATCCAGTAGAGCAGCTTTCTTGCGTGAAGCTTGCCACGCTCTTCGGGAACAGTTGCAACGTGCCCCACAAGCACCACCCTGTCGATTATGTACTGAATTGTCGCCGTAGTATAATCCCCCAAAAGGAACGACTGCGCAAGCCCACGCCTTACCCTGTGCGACATATCGGTAAGCCACAGCTCATAGCTGTTTGCAATAGCGGGAAAGCTTGAAGCAAGTATCTTATACACATCTGTAAGCGACGGCACGTCGTCAACATCAAGCTTGGGGCTGTCACCCCTTGGTTTGTAGCGAAACTGCGTTCTCTTATCCGTCTTATACTCGGGCAGCCCCTCTAAAAGTGCAGGGATATAGGCCTTTTCAAGCTCGCAGGAAAGGGGCTTGTTCATAGCTATGAACATTATAATCTCTGCTATCTCATCAGCCGAAAGCTCACAGCCCTCAAAGGTCGATGCAAGCATCGAGGAGTTGAAAAGTGCAATAAGCCCAAGCTCCTTCTCGTCGTTCTTTATCAGAAAGAAACGGCAGAAATCATATTCACCGCCGTAGGCCTGAAAATGCGAGCGTATGCGCCTTGAATAGTGGTCGTGCCGCATTTTGGGTATAAGCGGGTCAATAGAAGTTATCTGTGTTATCATAATTGAAATATCCTTTTTGAAAGCTCGCCTGCAAGCGCTCTTACACTTTGCAGGTCACTTTTGCTTATCACGCATGACGGGCTGTGAAGATATCTGCACGGAACGGATATCGCACAGGTCTTGACGCCGCCCCTTGATTTATGGATAGCGCCTGCGTCATTGCCGCCTGCTACCATAGTCTTGGTCTGAACGGGTATGCCCTTCTCTTTGCCTATCTCAAACGCAAGGCTGTAAAGGGCTTTATCATACATAGTGTGCCTGTCCATAAACGAAACTACAGCACCCTTGTCAAGCTCGCAGACACGCTTATCGTCTTCACTTGCGGGAATATCGGCGGCGGTAGTTGCTTCAAGCACTATCGCATAATCGGGGTCAACAGTATAAGCCGCCGCAGTCGAGCCACGCAGGCCTATCTCCTCCTGCACAACAAAGGTAAAGTATGTGTCATACTCCACACCATGCCTTATCATATCAAGCATTACCGCACAGCCTGCACGGTCATCTATAGCCTTCGACTTTAACTTATCGCCCATTGTGATAAAGCTGTTGTCAAAGCAAACGCTGTCGCCGAGCGACACATACTCCTCGGCCTGCTCTTTGGTGTCAGCGCCGATGTCTATATACAGCTTGTCAAAGGGCACGGCCTTTTGCTTTTCGTCACTCTCTAAGTGGTGAAGCACCTTGCCGCCCACAACACCGTATACGCCTTTTTCGCCGACCTTAACACGCTTGCCGAAAACCACCCTCGGGTCAATGCCGCCCACGGGGGCAAATTTGATAAGCCCCTTGTCGGTGATATATGTTACAATAAAGCCTACCTCGTCCATATGAGCCGATATCATAAGCTTTTTGTCGGGTGTCTTTTCGCCCATGCATAATGCTATGATGTTGCCGAGCGGGTCAACGTTGTATTCGCACTTGCCCTCTATCTGCGAGATTATGTAGTCACGCACATTTTTCTCATCGCCTGATATACCGTTTAAATTACAGAGGGTCTGTAGTTCTTTAAACATATTCATTATTTCAGCCCTCCGATAAACTCTGCAAGAAGCCTTGCAATATTGTCTATATCCTCAAGGTCGATGACCTCGACGGGTGTGTGCATATATTTCTCGGGAATAGATACCGTTACGGTCTTAACACCGCCCTTTGATATGGTTATCTGGTCAGCATTCGTGCCCGTTCTGCCGTTCATTATTTCATACTGATAGGGTATGCCCTTATCCTTTGCACAGCTGATAAGTGCGTCTGAAAGTTCTCTTGAAAGCGAGGGAGATATACCTATCATAGCGCCCTTTGAAAGCTCACCGCATTCCTCTTTGTCTTCACCCTGCGTGTAGGCAAAAGAAACGTCAACAGCTATCGCCATATCGGGCGATATATCGAAAGCCCCTGTTTTTGCGCCCATTTCGCCAGTCTCCTCCTGTGAGGAAAGAAGCAGGACTACATTCACGCCAAGCGGCTTGTCCTTTAACAGCTCTATCGTCTTTATAAGCACAGCAACGCCCGAGCGGTCATCAAGTGCCTTGCCGCTTACACGGCTGCCAAGAAGTCTCACAGGCTCATTTACCATACTCACCTTGTCACCGAGGGAGATGATGCTTTTAGCCTGCTCGCCCGAAAGGCCGCAGTCGATATAAATATCGCTTACCTCGGGCACTTTTTTATTGTCGTCTTCAAGGTGGGGCGGTGTCGAGGTAATAACGCCCTTGATCTTTTGCCTGCCAAACACCGTCACTTCGCTTGCGAGCAGAGTTCTTCTGTCTATCCCGCCCACAGGTGCGACCTTAAGAAAGCCGTCGTCTGTGATATATGTAACAACAAAGCCTATCTCGTCGATATGCGCATCAAGGAGGATAGTCTTCTTTGAATCATCAAAGCCTGCTCGCCTGAAAACTGCGTTGCCTGTTGTCTTATCAAAGCTGCCCTCGCCGTATTCCGAGAGAATATCAAGCGCTGCCTGTGCTGCCTCCTGCTCATCGCCCGAAACGCCGAATGCAGGGGCAAGCTTACAAAGTATATCAAAAGTATCCATTAAAACCTGTCCTTATAATTCATTTACAAGCTGCTTGAAGTGGCAGCCACGCTCCTCGAACATTCTATACATATCAAAGCTTGCGCACGCAGGCGAAAGTGATACGATATCACCGCTCTGGGCAAGCTTGTGAGCAGTATCTACTGCTTCTTTCATATCGTTAACTATTACTATTCTCGGGAAACCCTCTTTGTAGAGTGATGAGGACATTACGGCCTCCTTAATCTTCTCCTTTGTCTGACCCATAAGAATGAGTATCTTGCACCTTTGACATATATCATCAGCCATAGGCTCAAAAGATATGCCCTTGTCAGAGCCGCCCTGAATGAGTATGAGCTTCTGCTCAAAGCTTCTTAAGCCCGCCAAAACTCTTGTGGGGCTTGAAGCGATAGAGTCATTATAGTACTTAACGCCGTCAAGCTCTCTTACAAACTCAATTCTGTGCTCAACGCCGCCGAATTCCTTAGCGACCTTTGCAACAGTCTCGGGCTTAACGTCGCCATAGGTCATAGCTATGGCTGTGAGGAAATTCTCGACATTGTGCATACCGGGTATGCGAATGTCTTTCATATTCACATATTCGGTAACTTCGCCGTAGTTGTTATAGCAAAGCATACCGTCTTCACGCAGGAAAGAGCCGCACTCAGGCTTTTCATATCGGCTGAAATAGCTCAGTCTCCCTCTTACAAGGGGCGCTAAATCCTTTGCGGTCTGGTTGTCGTATGAGAGAACAGTCCTCGAAAAGGCGTTCTGATGCCTTAAGATGTTTGTCTTGGCTTCGATATACTCCTCCATAGTGCCGTGAACGTTAAGATGATTGGGTGTTATATTGGTGATACCAGCAACGTCGGGCGACTCACGCATTGATATAAGCTGGAAGCTTGAAAGCTCAACAACAGCCACGTCTGTGTCGGATATAGTCTCAACTATCGGCAGAAGCGCCTTGCCTATGTTGCCGCCGATGTGAACTCTGTTGCCCTCAGCCTTTAAAAACTCGCTGATAAGGGTCGTGGTGGTAGTCTTGCCGTCAGAGCCTGTCATGGCATATATCTTGCAGGGGCATATGTCAAAGAAAGTCTCCATCTCGCTTGTGATGATAACGCCCTTTTCACGAGCTTTGGTAAGTATCTTGTTATTGTAGTAAAAACCCGGTGTGCGGTAAACTATATCGCAATTGAATATCTCGTCAAGATAGTTCTCACCGAGAGAGAACTCAGCACCCTTTGCCGAAAATTCCTCATATAAAGCCTCGTCAAACTCGTCCTCGGTCTTCTTGTCGCAGATAACTACCTTTATGCCCTTTGTCAGAAAGAGCTTTATAAGGTCGTTATGGCTCACACCCACGCCTATGAATGCTACTCTTTTATCCTTTATGCTGTTAAAAAACCTCATTGCCTTTGTCATTTTTCCATTTCTCCTTTTGATTACAGACTTTATCAATTCTATTATATAATAAAAAGGAAAAAATATCAAGGGTTTTTGCAAACCTTTATATTTATTTTAACATTGAGGGCGGCCTTATGGACTAATAAGGCAAAATTTAGCTGAATTGAGTTTATTATTTTGATAAAATGCCAAAAATCAATAAAAAAATGTAAACTTACAAAGTCACCTATTGTAATGAGGGTCGAAATATAGTATAATACAGATAGAATTTTTAGTTCGGAGGTAGATTTATGTCGATTCAAAATGAAAAGAAGGTACTTTTTGACGTTACGACAAGAGTTGCTCCCTTAGGCCTTATTGCTATGGCAGGTGCGAGCGATCTCGGTGACAAGGTAAACTCCTACCTGACACGCTGGGCTGGCGAGGCAGGCTTTGATCAGGAGACATTCCTTGTTGAAGCTGACTGCCCGAGATTCTCTTCGGGTGACGGCAAGGGTCTTATCAAGCAGACGATAAGAGGCAATGATCTGTTTATTCTCTGCGATATGGGCAATTACAGCATCAAGTATGATTACTTCGGCCACGAGAACTGCATGTCGCCCGACGACCACTATCAGGATCTTAAGAGAATAATACAGGCTGCAAGCGGCAAGGCTTACAGAATAAACGTTATAATGCCCTCGCTCTACGGCGGCAGACAGCACAGAAGAAACTACCGTGAGAGTCTTGACTGCGCTGTTGCTTTGCAGGAGCTTCAGTCAATGGGTGTAGCAAATGTGCTCACATTTGACGCACACGACCCGAGAGTGCAGAACGCTGTTCCGCTTATGGGCTTTGACAACATAATCCCCTCTTATCAGGTGCTTAAGTCAATGTTCAGAAACCTCTCCGACTTCAAGCCCAATAAGGAGCACTTTATGATAGTTTCTCCCGATGAGGGCGCTATCAACAGGAATATGTACTACGCTTCCGTTCTCGGCGTTGATATGGGTATGTTCTATAAGAGACGTGACTACTCGGTAGTAGTAAACGGCAGAAACCCCATAGTCGCTCACGAGTACATGGGCAACGACGTGACAGGCAAGGACATATTCATCGCAGACGACATAATCTCTTCGGGCGAGAGTATGCTTGAAGTAGCTGCCGAGCTTAAGAAGAGAAACGCAGGCAAGATCTACTGCTACGCAACATATGCTATCTTCACAAACGGCTTTGAGAAATTCGACAAGGCCTATAAGGACGGCGTGATAGACGGCGTGTTCGGCACAAACCTCACCTACCGCAGCCCCGAGCTTCTTGCTAAGCCCTGGTTCTATGAGGTTGACTGCGCTAAGTACATCGCATACTTCATCACGACCCTCAACCACGATATGTCGATATCCGAAGTTATCGACCCCCACGAGAAAATTCAGAACCTTCTTAAAAAGTATGACATGATCTGATATAAATACTAAAGACCGCAGTAAAAAGCTGCGGCCTTTTTTGTATTCGCCAAAAGCAAACATTTATTCGGTGAAACGAACAACTTAAACCTCTTAAAACTGTGCAAGCCTACAATATTCTCCCCTTTTCAAAATTTGTCTCTCATTTGTTGCATTAAAATATGCAACTTTTGCCCATTTTGGCCCTATTAGTAGAAGGGGTTTTTCCTTCGAGTAAAAGATTCAAGAAAGGGGTCATAATAATATGGCACAGACAAACAGCTATTTCACCAGCCACAAGAGCTTCGTGATGTATAAGGAGTGGACAGCTCATATATCGCTGCTCACCAATGAAGAGACAGGCAGGCTTATGAAGGCTGTCTTTCATTTCGTTGATACGGGCGAGGCAACGCCGCTGGGCGACAGGGCTATGGAGATAATCTTCAATATGATGCGTGAGTGCATCACCCGTGACAGCGAGAAATGGGAGGAGACCCGCCGCATAAGAAGCGAGTGCGGCGCAAAGGGAGGAAGACCGAGAAAGCAGCCCGAAACCCCCGACTTATAACAAACAAGCCGCAGCGTAAAAAACTGCGGCTTATTCTTTATGCAAGCGTTTTTTTATCAGATAAACAGCCACCGATACGGCACACAGCAGAATAAAAAAGCCGTAGTTTAGCAGACCGAATGATGATTCGGGGATGAAAAGCAGGCGCATAAAAAACATCAAAACAAGAATAAACCTTACATCATCGGCAGTTTTGATAAATGCGCTGCCCTTTTTATCACCGAGCTTTTTGATTATAAGCCCGCCTGCCGCCGTTACGAGAAAGCACATCAGAACAGGCAGGGCTGACAAGTATTTCGGGGCATAACCGCCCAAGTCACCGTAATAGATACTGGCAAAGGGGTCTGACGTGGGCTTATCAGAGGGGGTGCGTTCCCACATAACAAGGCATATCAATACAGATATTGCAGAGACAGACCAGCAAAGCGCACGGGTTATCTTGTGCTTGGTCTTGCCGTCTTCAGTCTTGCTTTTGGGGGCGTGCTTTTTGCGTATGATGACGAGCACTATCGGGCAGACGATAAAGCTCAGTAACATCATAAACAATACGTTGAAATAAT
The DNA here is from genome assembly GCA_902787365.1 of uncultured Ruminococcus sp. Lineage (GTDB taxonomy): Bacteria > Bacillota > Clostridia > Oscillospirales > Ruminococcaceae > NK3A76. Next base: position 7,022 of record CADAGC010000090.1, read on the forward strand.
CTATATCGTCATTCTTCGGCTGCTGGTTTTCAACAGCGTGTGACCAGTTTAGCGCAAAGATACACAGACCAATCTTGACTATATCAAATGTTGCCAGTATCACGCTGCGAAAGAGCATATCGCCTTTTTCATCAAGGGCTATGCCGATATTCATCTTCTTAACATACCGCCCTGCCAGCAAAAGAAGCGCCATAAAAACAGATGCCACGATAAAGGGATAAAAGCCGTAGTTTTTAGACTCGACCTCGTCGAAGTTGCCGTTGGCATCAAAGTGCATACCGATATAATCGGGCAGGTCTTTCCAGGCTATGATGAATTTTATAAGCCCTATCGCCAGCACTAACCAGGCGATTATGGTTATTATCCTGTAGGCAAGAAGAAAGCGTCTGTTCAACTGTTCCCCTCCTCTCAAAAAGCAAAAGGTTTTTTCAAAAAGCAAAAAAAGCTGTATATGTTTCTGACTATGTATCCGGTAATGCTAATGATAATGATAATTTAGTCTGAATATTAGACTGACCGACAGTCTGTCGACTGAAAGTGAAAGTGAAAGCGATAGTGAGACAGAAAGAGAGACAGAAAGAGAGACTGACAGACGAAAGAGAGACAGATAAGCGATAAGGCTGACTGAAAGTCGGTCGGTCAGTCGGTCGGTCGTCGGTCTTAAATACAAAAACTAAAGAAAGCTTTAGACCATTATAGCATAAAGTGCGGTAATTTGCAACTATCGCTTGACAAAATCAAAGAATAGTTTTATAATATTCATAACATAACACAAAGGGAAAGAAAGCTATGAGAGAGATAAAACAAGACGAAGTTTACAAGCTTGATGAATGCCTTAAAGCGCTTGCAAAGCATCACAACAGGTGTACGGCCTCGCATTCCCGGGCAAGAATCGCCACAGCACTATGAGTTTGGCTTCTCACACTTGGAATGGCTGAACGAAACGAATGATCTCGTTGTTTATCACCTAGGCAATCTCGGCTGGAACAAGCATGAAGGTCGTGTAGGTATTGCTCTCAAGCCCAAACTCGATATTAGGGTCGTCGGTATTGAACACCATTGTGTCATCTGAGATCCACTGGCCGTTGCCGGGATGGATACTGATATTCATACTGCCATCGGAAAGTGATTTGCCGTTCCAGGTGGCATCCAGGATTGTCACGACACAGGGTGCAAAAGCCGGATCGACTCTCACATTCCTGCAATCGGAAGAAAGATAAAACAAAAAAGAGAAGAGAAGTTCTATAAAGACGAGGAGTGGGACTAAGGGGAATGCTTAAGGACCTGGCGAAGGAAGCGCTTGTAAAGCGCAGGATAAATAAATACAACAAGATGGTGACTGCCAAGTCTTCGGCTTATGATAAGTGGCAGAAGGCCGCTGAAAAAGAGCCGGTTGCCAAGCGGGAGGCTCCTAT
>CADAGC010000091.1 GCA_902787365.1 uncultured Ruminococcus sp.
CGATTCCTACGAGGATAATGCTGTAAGAATCAGCTTTAAGTACTATCTGTATCATGACACGGATTATTATGTCGGTGGTAAGAATCATTATTTTCTGTCGCTGAGAAGAACATATAATAATTCCCGAAGTATAGACACCTGGGACTATCCCGCGTCAGCACTGGGGGAGGATGCAATTTCAAATGAATTCTCTTTCTCAGAGACAATTGATGTTTATGATATGGATAAAGCGGGCACTGATGAAGAAGACAATGTGTTCACCTTCTATAGAAGTGTCAATCCTCAGGGAGAAGTTGAGTGTAATTACAGAATATTGGATAGGAAATATAAACTCGAAGAACGCAGCATGGAAGGTGAAAACGCAGAAGATGAGTCGTATGAGGAGACAGACTCTGCGAGCTTCAGCAATGAAAAAGAGCTGTTGAATGCTGCGATGCAGGAGCTGGCGGGGTTTTTCGGGGAGGGCGAGATCAAACTGTCACCTATTTCCTGGGACAACAAAATGGAAGCGCTGCAGATTGCGCCAAATGACTGGGTAGCTTCATACCGCCTGTTTGTGGATGAAGGCGAAAAGCAGGAGGGGAATGACAGCGGCGGCTATATAATGCCCTATTCCGACAACCCGAATGATGACTACCTCACGGCCAAGAGCTTTTATCTGACGATGCTCGATAATGCAAAGGACTATATCTATATGGCAACACCTTACTATATGCCCGATGATGAGTTTGAAAAGGCTGTTATCTCGGCGGCAAAGCGTGGGGTCGAGGTCAAGCTGTATGTTCCGGGTATTTCTGACTACAAGGCGGCTGATATGATAGTGAGAACACACTACCGCACGCTTATTGATGCAGGGGTGAGGCTTTTTGAATTCAAAAAGGGCTTTATTCATTCAAAGATATTTGTAAGTGATGATAACAAGGCGATAGTAGGAACTGTAAATATTGACAACAGAAGCTTTATCTATGATTTTGAGTGTGCAGCTTATCTTTATAACTGCCCTGTGATAGCTGATATCAAGGCGGAGTTTGACGATAATGAAGATGATTATGTTCAGATAACCAAAGATAATGTTGATGATTATGTTAGCGCAGGCGGCTATATTATTAAGAAGCTTGAAGGGCTTTTATAAGATTATAAGATAAGGAAACAGCGAGTTGCTTGACCCTTTATATGTGCCGTGATATAATATCAGTAAGGAGGGGATATTTATGCAGACTAAGGATATAATCTTACAACTTCGCACGCAAAACGGCCTTTCGCAGGAGGCGCTGGCTGACAAGGTGTTTGTCACTCGACAGGCGGTATCACGCTGGGAGACGGGCGATACTGTGCCTAACACCGACACTCTAAAGCTTTTGTCGGAGGTTTTCGGGGTGTCTATCAACACGCTGCTTGGTGCGCCGCAGCAGCTTATCTGCCAATGCTGCGGTATGCCGCTTGAAGAGGGCATAATAAGCCGTGAAAAGGACGGCTCACCAAATGAGAATTACTGCAAGTGGTGCTATGCCGACGGCAAGTATATGTATAGCGATATGGACGAGCTTATAGAGGTATGCATTAAGAATATGCCCGACACCGAGCATACCGACGACGAGAAGCGCCGCTACTTAAAAGAAGCGCTGCCGAAGCTTGACTACTGGAAGCGTTATGATCAGCTTTCCGACGGCGGGGAGTTTGAGCAGTTTAAAAAGCAGCTATGTGACGAGATAAATGCCTTAGGTGTTGAGTGTATGCCTAAAGTCACACGACTCAATGCTCTTGTGGGGAGTTATGTTAATCTGCCATACAGGCTGCCGAATGGCGACACTGTCAAATTCCTTGATGACAACGCCACATATCTCGGCAACCAGCTTGAATGTGAGTTCGGCGGCGAGAGGTGCTTTGGGGTCGTGGCTAATATGGAGTTTATTCTTGTTGCAACATACGCCGAGGGCGGCAAAGACCCAGAGCTTGTGATATACAAAAAACGATAATAAGAAAAGAGAGTCGATGGTTAAAACGGCTCTCTTTTAGTTTGTGTATTCTTTTATTATCTGCCAGCTCTCGCACAGTTTATCGAGCGTGCAGGCGGCGTTTGCGGGGCTTGTTGAGGGGAGTTTCAGGGCGCTTGTTTTTACGATAGGTTTTATGTGCCTGTTATAAAGCTCATACGCCTTGGCGCCGTTGCAAAATATAGCGGCTATGTCGGCAGTACCCAGTATAACGCTTATGTCATTCGGCGTGACATCGCTTATACTTGTATCTGACGAGCCATCTATCTCACAGCTTTTTATAACGTCCCACAGGGCGATATGATGTGTGATGAGCAGCTTTTTCTTGTCGGCAACATTTTCGGGTATAGGCTCGTCAAACAGCCTTGCCAGCACTCGCCAGAAGCGGTTTTGCGGGTGGCCGTAGAAAAACTTAGCCTCTCTTGACTTTACCGAGGGGAAAGAACCTAAGATAAGCACACGGCTGTTTTTGTCATATACAGGCTCAATGCTGTGCGTCTGCTGCGTGCGTGTCATATCAGGCCGAACCTTTCTATCGCCTTTGCAAGCCCGTCTTCGTACAGCCCGTCGGTCACGAATTCGACCTTGTCTTTGAGTATTTCGGGGCAGCAGCCCATAGCGGCGCTGTGTGCGGCGTATTCGAGCATCGGCAGGTCATTTGTGCTGTCACCGAAAGCATAGCTGTTTTTGTGGTCAATGCCGAGGGTGTCGAGCATAAATTTCATACCCGTGGCCTTGGTGTAGCCCTTGGGAACTACTTCTATTCGCCTTATCCCCGGTGAGTCGCCACGCAGTATTATCTTGAAATGCTCACTAAGCATTTCGCAAAGCGGCTCAAAGCTCTCATCATCATTAGCCCAGCAGAAGAACTTGTCAAAGTAAAAATCCTCCTCGTGGGCTTCCTCTATCATAAGCCCCTTGAAGCCGAAATAGGTCAGCATCTCACGCAGTTCCGGGTGGATATATGTGTCGGCATTAAAGCCCAAACACTCGGCGCTTTCGTATATTGCGGGAATACTTAAGCTTTCAAGAGTATCTCTGACTTTCAGGCAAAGGGCTTTTTCGTTCTTGTGCCTGAGAAGGACCTTATCACCGAGGAGAATATTCGTGCCGCAGCCGCAGATAAAGCCAGAAAAGCCAAGCTCTTTAATGTGCTTTTCAACTGTAAGATAGGTGCGGCCTGTGTTTATCACCGTGATGTGGCCGTTTTCTCTTGCCTTATTTATGGCTTTAACGGCACTTTCGGGTATAAAGCGCCTGCCGTCCTCGGAAACGATTGTTCCGTCTATATCAAAAAATAAAATCGCTCGCTCCATATTTTACTTCCTTTCCCTATTATGTCAATTATAGCATATTCGGGGCTGAAAGTAAATAAGGCGGGTTTTTCTTTAGCATAATAGACATATTGCACTAAGATTTATTGACAATCGGGGTGAAAAGTGATAAAATAGAAATGGTTTTTTATTATCATTATAATTGAGGAGATATTATTATGCATAAGGAATTTCTTATGGGAAATGCCGCTATAGCACGAGGCGCTGTTGACGCAGGGCTGAATGTTATCTCGGGCTATCCCGGCACCCCCTCGACAGAGGTGCTTGAAACTGCCGCCAAGAACAATGACGGCTCGTTGTATGTCGAGTGGTCGGTCAACGAAAAGGCCGCACTCGAGCTTTCAGCAGGCGCTGCTTACTGCGGCGCAAACTCTATGGTGACTATGAAGCAGGTGGGGCTGAACGTGGCTTCTGACCCGCTTATGAGCCTTGCATACATAGGCGTTAAGGGCGGTATGGTCATTCTTGTTGCTGATGACCCAGGCCCCATATCATCACAGACCGAGCAGGATACAAGGCATTTCGCTTCATACTCAAAGCTGCCCTGTTTTGACCCCTCATCGGTGCAGGAAGCTTATGATATGATTCAGGACGCATTTGAGTATTCAAGAAAATACAACACCCCCGTTCTTTTCCGCCCCACAACAAGGGTCTGCCACGGCTATGCTTCGATAACCGTCAAGGACAAGGACGAGCGCAAAACTAACAAGCCCGAGGGCTTTGTAAAGGATTCGTCAAAGTGGGTCATATTTCCACGCCTTTCATACAATGCGCATATACATATCGAAAAGCGAAACGCCGAGCTGTCACACGAATTCTCGGCATACAGAAAGAATGAGATTTTCCCCGAGGAGAAAAAGGGCTGCAAGCGTGGCATAGCCACCCACGGCATAAGCTTTGCCTACACCACAGAAGCTTTAAAGGGCATGGAAGCGCCGAGGATACTCAAGGTCTCAACGCCTTTCCCGTTCCCCGAACAGAAAGCGCTCAAGTTCTTAGAGGGGCTTGATGAGGTGCTTTGTATCGAGGAACTTGACCCGATAATCGAGCGTGAGCTTATATACATATGCGGCAAATATCATCTTGATGTCAGGATATACGGCAAGCTCACGGGCAATGTGCAGCCCGCAGGCGAGAACACAGTAGAGTCGGTATATAACAACATAGCAGAATTTATGGGCTTTGAGCCTTTGGATATCAATCCTGATGAAAGCACACCCGAGCTGCCTGTAAGGCCGCCAGTTTTGTGCGCAGGCTGCCCTCACAGGGCTTCATTCTATGCGGTAAAGAAAGCTATGAAGGGCATTAAGAGCGTGTTCTGCGGCGATATAGGCTGCTACACACTCGGCAACGCTATGCCGCTTGATATGGTAGATACCTGCCTTTGTATGGGTGCAGGTGTGAACATCACGCAAGGCATCGGCAAGATAGAGCCTGACACTAAATGCTTTGCATTCGTGGGCGATTCTACATTCTTTGCATCGGCTATCACGGGTGCTGTAAATGCTGTATACAATCAGGCGGATATGACGCTGATAGTGCTTGATAATTCCACCACCGCCATGACAGGCCACCAGCCGCACCCAGGAACAGGTAGAACGATGATGGGGCAGGTGGTTGACAAGATAGACATAACCGCCGTATTAAAGGGCATAGGCGTGCAGACTGTTGAAACGGTAGACCCGCTCAAACTTGACGAGGCTGTAGAGTGCGTTAAGCGTGTATCGGCGCAAAAAGGCGTTAAGGCTATCATTTTCAAATCACCCTGCGCCGTACTTATAAAGCCCGAAAAGCCTGTGGTTATCGACAGCGATAAGTGCAAGCAGTGCAAAAAGTGCATAAACGAACTCGGCTGCCCGGGAATAGTCATAAAAGACGGCAAGGTTACTATCGAGCGCTCGCTTTGCTCGGGCTGTGGGCTTTGCTCGCAGGTATGCCCCTTTGGTGCGATAGGAGGTGCTGATAATGCAGACTAATATTATGCTTTGCGGCGTAGGCGGGCAGGGAATAGTGCTCACATCAAAGCTTATAGCCGCCGCTGCTATGGAGGAGGATATCCCCGTAATGAGTGCCGAAACTATCGGTATGGCACAAAAGGGCGGCAGCGTTTTCAGCTTTCTGCGCTTGGGCGAGGGGGTAAGCTGCCCGATGTTCGGCAAGAAGAGTGCTGACATACTCATAGCCTTTGAGCCTGCCGAGGCGGTAAGAATGCTGCCTTATTTAAAAGACGGCGGCAAGGCTGTAGTCAACACCCACGCCATAATGCCTGTAACTGCGGCGCTTAAGGGCTCAAATTACACAGGTGATGAAATGATTGACTACCTTAAAGAAAAGGTTGACGACCTTCTGCTTATCGATGGCACAAAGGCCTGCGAGGAGATAGGCTCGCCAAAAGTACTAAATATGATAATGCTCGGTGCGGCACTCAGCAGGGGAGTATTGCCTTTTGATGTGGCAAAGATAGAGCAGACAATGAGAAACACGGTAAAGCCCCAGTTCCACGAGCTCAATTCAAGGGCGCTGAGATATTCACTATAATTCGGAGGGAAAACAAATGCAGATATCACAAAAACAGCTTGAACAGGTAAATGACAGGATAAAGGCTCTGATAGCTTCCGACAGCTTTTACGGCAAAAAGCTTGAAGAGGCTGGTATGACGGAAGTTAAGACAGTCGAGGATTTCCTTAAACTTCCTTTCTCGGAGAAAAAGGATTTGCGTGACGCTTACCCCCTCGGCCTTATGACAGCCCCCGAGGAGGAGATAGTGAGAATTCACTCTTCTTCCGGCACAACGGGCAAGCCCGTCATAATCCCCTACACAGCAAAGGACGTTGATGACTGGGCGATAATGTTCAAGCGCTGCTATGAGACGGCAGGCATCACTAATATGGACAGGATCCAGATAACCCCCGGCTACGGCTTATGGACTGCGGGTATCGGTTTCCAGAACGGTGCTGAAAAGCTCGGCGCTATGGTAATTCCTATGGGCCCCGGCAACACAGAAAAGCAGCTTGAAATGATGCAGAACTTAAAGAGCACAGTCCTCTGCTCGACATCTTCCTATGCGCTGCTGCTTGCTGAAGAGATTGAAAAGCGTGGCATCAAGCAGAATATTCACCTCAAAAAGGGCGTAATAGGCTCTGAGCGCTGGAGTGATAAGATGAGACAGCGCATTCACGAATCGCTTGGTATCGAGCTTTACGACATATACGGCCTTACCGAGATATACGGCCCCGGAATAGGTATCAACTGCGAGCACAACACAGGTATGCACTACTGGGACGACTATATATACTTAGAGATAATCGACCCCAAGACGGGCGAGCCTGTGCCTGACGGCGAAATGGGTGAGATAGTTATAACAACTCTCGTCAAGGAGGGCGCTCCGCTCATAAGATACAGAACGCACGACCTCTCGCGCATTATCCCCGGCGAGTGCCCCTGCGGCAGAAAATTCCCGAGGATAGACGTTATCATGGGCAGAACGGATGATATGATGAAGATCAAGGGCGTAAATGTATTCCCGAGCCAGATAGAGGAAGTTCTCGGCACGTTCAAGGAGGTAAACTCCGAGTATCAGATAAGGATTTCACACCTTGACGGCAAGGACACCATGCGCATATACGTTGAAACAACAGGCGACAATGACTTCAATGCCCTTGCACAGCGCATCGCAGAAAAGGTCAAGAGCGTTATCGGCTTTACACCTATCGTCAAGATAGTAGAAGTAGGCGTGCTGCCGAGAAGCATGAAGAAAACGGCGAGAGTTATTGATGAGAGGTATGAATAACTGACAAATACAACAAACCGACCCCATTTTAATATGAGGTCGGTTTTTCTATCTTATGAAAAGCGAAGCTATAAACACCGCTGCCGAGGAAGAGAGTGCTACCACGATAAGCGGCAGCCCGAAAAACGCAAGCGCCAAAGCGACTGCTGTGCCTGCTGCGGCTGTGAGAATACTTCCTGTGCTGTAGAATATGGCGGGTATCGTCATAGCACTTAGCACAGCGTAGGGAATGTAGTAAAGAAAGCTGCGTATAAAGCGTGATTTTATCTTCTTTGTGAAGAAGGTAAAGGGTATCATTCTGATAAGGTAGGTGGTTATTGCCATAACGGCTATGTATATTGCTGTCATGTCTGCTCGCCCTCCTCGTCCTTGACAGGGAAGAGTACTGCGGCGGCAGCAGCGGCGATTATGGCACTTATCATCACAGCAAAGCCTCCCGAAACGGCTGTCAGCAGATACTTGAACAGTATGCTTATAAGTGCCGCTATGATAACGGTCACAAGCACGCTGATGTTTTTCCTAGCAGGGGGGATTATTATGGCGATAAACATACCATATAACACTATCCCCATAGCTGATGATACCGAGGCAGGCAGAAGCTCACCCGCAGCAGCGCCTAAGACTGTACCGCTCGTCCAGCCGAGGGCTGCTACCGAGATCATTCCATACATATATGAGGGGCGAAGCTTTTGCTCCTGAGCCGCACACAGGGCGAATATCTCATCGGTTATGCCGTATGAGGCTATAAGTCTGTGAATGGGCGTAAAGCTCTCATCGCACTTCTGCGATAGGGACAGCGCCATTAACGAGTAGCGCATATTTATGGTTATCTGCACAAGTATCATCTCGATTACCGAGCCTGCTGCGGCTATTATCTCAACGCCTGCCGCCTGCCCAGCCGAGGTGATGTTTGTAAGCGACACCATACCAGCCGCAAAGACAGAAAGCCCGCACTTTACCGCCAGTATGCCAAACCCGAATGACACCGATAGATACCCGAGCATTATAGGTATGCCGTCATACATACCTTTTCTGAAATTAAGCTTCATTATATTACCTTCTTATCCGAACTTACAACATATACCATTCTATCACATCAAGATAACGTTGTCAAGAAACAAGGCTGTAAGCATAATGCTCACAGCCTTAAT
>CADAGC010000092.1 GCA_902787365.1 uncultured Ruminococcus sp.
CTGTTTTTGTTTTTGCGTGGGATAGCTTGACTTTTAAAGTTTCAGCTGTCCCACGCATTTTGCTATGTCGGGACGGGGGAGCTATCCCACGCAAAAACAAGATAAAAGTCTTTGGAAAGGGGTCTGGGGAAGAACCTTTCTTCAGAAAGGTTTTCCCCAGTGAACGTCATATATATTCTATAACAGCACCTGCTTTAATGACTGCGGGTTTTATTATTTGAGCTATACATTACGCAAAAAGCGGAGGTTTACTCCTCCGCCTTATTTTTTCTTCCGTGGAAGATCTCCTTTTGCTCATAGAGCTGCTCATCGGCCTGTGCTATAAGCTCTGCGGCTGTCATGGCGCTTGAATCGCAGACTGTGCAGCCCGAGCACACCGATATTTGCGGTATAAGGTCAGCACAATGCTCACGCAGGGCATCGACCTCTTTTTGCAGCGTCTCCTGAAGTGCAGCCTCGTCATTGACGATAAGCACGAACTCATCGCCGCCGTATCTTGCGCAGAAGCCGTGCAGGCTGTCAGACACATTATGCAGAGCGTCAGCCACGAGCCTGAGCGTCTTATCGCCGACAATATGGCCGAATTTGTCGTTTACGAGCTTGAAGTCATTAACATCAATTATATATATCATAAACGGCTTATCCTCTGATGCGTTATGAATCTTATCCTGCAGGAATATCTCCATACGCCTGCGGTTATTAAGGCCTGTGAGGGCGTCGGAATAAATCTCGCTGTTTTGTATCTCCAAAAAGGCAAGAAGAATAGGCAGGAAGATACCGAGGGGCACTATAGGTGTGAGCGGCAGTATCCCCTCAAGCACCGCTGTAGCGGAAGGCAATATGATAAAGAACAGCGGCAGGCGGTATTCTTTTTTGATTCGTATCTGGTCATTTGAAAAGCTATACACGAAAGAGTATATACCGCTCCCGAACAGCTGGACAATAACAAACACAAGGTGAACGGCATAGCCGCTGCCGAGCTGATAGATATTATTCTTATCAATATAGAAGACAAACCCGGTAAACACCGAGGTAACGACAAGCAGCACATCTGCCGCCGCAACGGCGTAGTGCATTTTTATCAAACGCTTAGTGTTCTTTGAGTCGTTCTGGTCTATCCTGTATATTACAAATATACACCAGCTGAGTATCAGCAGCGACACCGCCACAAGCCCCATAACGCTGGTTATCTTATTCATAACACTATTAAACGGTATCAGCCCGCCCTGCCCGACTGCCCAAAGGCTATCGCTTACAAGGTAGAGGATAAAGAACAGCGACATTCCTCTGAAATACTGCATTTGCAGGTCTGTGCCGACGTTTTTATTAGCTTTGACGATAATACCTATCGAAAAGAAAATACAGAATATCTCGGTTATAACATATGATATATAAACCGCCGAGTCATACATATAAACATCTCCATATATTTAAAAAATATTAAGTAGTTTCCGGTCGATAACAATTATATCACAAAAAGCGGCACAAATCAAGTGTGAAAGCGCACAAAACAGAGCCGTTCTTTTTGTCAGGGCATGCCGCAAAACCGCCGCCGGTGGCTTTACACGACAGCGCATTAAAAAATGCCGCAAAAAAGCTTGACAAGTCGGCGGGAATGTGGTATAATTTTATAGTCGAGTCAAAAAGGCTCGGCTCAAAGCGTGGATATGTGTTGTTTATGCACCCACCTCGCCAAATTTGAGGCGTGTAAAAATTTCAAGTATTTATATTTTGCAGGAGTGGCGGAATGGCAGACGCGCTGGCTTCAGGTAGCGCTACGTTGCTGACAGGCTCTTGTAATTTAATGTAGATCAGTGCGTTGCCTTTTATAAAGGCCCAGCACCTACCTCGCCGAGATATGCGGCGTGTAAAAGTTTCATATCTTTATATTTGCAGGAGTGGCGGAATGGCAGACGCGCTGGCTTCAGGTGCCAGTGATCGCAAGGTTGTGTGGGTTCAAGTCCCATCTCCTGCACCAATAAAAAGTACAGTGTCCCGAGGTAATCGAGGGGTGCTGTTCTTTTTATTTATGGAGCAGAATGCAGACCCCCACCCGCTCAACGTCCCATCTCCTGCACCAAAGCCCGTATTTACGGGCTTTTTCTTTTGCTCACTTTTTCTGATATAGTCATTTCCAAACCACTAATCTTAAGAAACATTTAAGAAATGCACCATTGCGGGTTGCTTCAAATTATGATATAATTAAATAGATGAATTATAAATATAATAAACCAAACAAAGAGGCACAAAAATGAAAAAACTCAAATTCATAATGCTGTCAGTCTTTCTGCTGATAGTGATACTTCTTATGGGCGAGACAACATACCCCCGACTCGAACAGCAGGCGCTCTCGCAGCTTTATACTGTTGATGCCGAGTTTGTTGACAAAAGCAGCTTTGCAGAAGCGCTTAAGGGCTTTGAGAAGTGCGGCATTATATATGAATATGGAACCGTGTCTGATGACCTCAGCCGAAACATCAAGGTGTATTATTCGGGCATTTCGGAAGATGATTTGCGGGACAAGCTTGGTCTGTCGGCGCTTGAATTCAGGAATCTCACCACCGGCAAGTGCAGCTATGAACTTTACCCGTTAAGCGAGCTTGACGAAAGTGAAATGTACGACGAAGTTTCTGTTTACTGCGGCGGTGATGAAGCGGCAGCCCGTGAGCTTGCAGATGTACTTAAGGGAAACGCCCGGAGCTCGTCTTACCGCACTCCCTCGGGGAAAAATGACTATACCTTTATTTTCGAGGTAGTGTGGGCATTGGTGATAGTTATGACTGTTGCCGTGACGATATATGATATCCTCTCGCAGCAAAAAACAGCCGCAGTTTCGCTTGTGCTCGGCAGCAGGATAAGGGAGATCGTTTTAAAAAACATCTTAGCCGACACCGCAGGAATCGCTCTCTCATTTGCCACGATCTCGCTCGTTCTGTCATTCTTCACGGCGGTTAATATGAGTATACCAGCCATAGCTGTTCACGGCGGTTTGATTATTATGATAAACAGCCTTTGCTATCTGCTGTTCTACAAAACGAACATCTTCAAAGCGCTCCGTGACGGCGAGCCGGGGGCAAAGCTTTTGAAATTCAACTACATACTTAAAGCCGTTTCCGCTCTGGGAGTTATCGCAGCGGCGGTCTACTGTGTATCGTCACTCGCCGAACTTAAAGACGACCTTGCGGCATACAACAAAATGAAAAGCTTGCAGGGCTATTCCTACATTAACATACAGCTGCCCGACATGCAGCCAGAGACCGACGAGGAATGGGAAAAATATCTGTCGCAGAAGGACGAATACTGGGAGCTGTTTGATAAGATAGCAGATGAATACGGCAGCATTACCCTGTGTTCTGCGTATCTTCAGCCAGAGCTTACGGATAAGAGCCGACAGTTTGTGTTTGCTGACGAGTCGGCGTTTGATATTATAAGCGACAGCCTGCCCGAGCTTACCGAGCGTGAGGGAACCTTTCTTTTCATACCCGATGATGCCGATGACAGAGAGAGGACAAGCATAAGCGAGTATATCGGCGACACGCAGGCAGAGCAGATACGATATGAAAGCAGTGACATACTCGTTTTACAAAGCCCCGATGTGCAAAAGGCGGTCACTTATCGCTCACCGATAGTGCTGTATTCATCGGACAAAGCACTTATCGGCGAGCTGACGGGCAGCTCTGAAAAGGTCATCAGGATAGACGATAAGCAGTTTGATGAGCTTGTAAGAAAATATGCCGACAAGCCGCTGACCTTCGAGCGCACAGATGTGTTTGAAAACTATCTGCACTATAAAGGCTCGGCTGAGGCGTTTGCGCTTATCCTGTCATTGGCGCTTGGGTGCGCTGTAATGTTTGAGCTGGTGCTGCTTATATCTATACTCACGCTTGAATACAAGGTCAACGCCAAGGAGATATGCCTCAAAAAAGTTCTTGGAATAGGTATGCTCGAGCGAAACAGAAAACTTATCATACTTACTGTTCTTACCAATATTTCGGGCGCTGCGGCGGCTTATCTGCTGCTTGATAAATTCGGCAAGGGCGCTGGGGCGATGATATGGGGTTATGCGCTTATACTTTGTATAGCCGAGCTTATCATAACACTTATAAAAGCAAGCCGAATTGAAAAAGTTAACACCGCCAAAATACTCAAAGGAGGGGCATTATGATAGAAGTGAAAAGCCTTACAAAAAGCTTTGGTGAGAATACCGTTTTCAAAGACCTGAGCTTTAAGATAGACGACGGCGAATTTGTAGTATTTTCGGGAAAAAGCGGCTGCGGCAAGACCACCATGCTAAACCTCATAGGCGGCATTGACACCCCCGACAGCGGCGAGATACTTGTTGACGGGGCAGACATCACCAAGCAGAAAAACCGCATAGAGTACTTCCGCAGCAAGGTGAGCTTCCTGTTTCAGAATTTTGCGCTGATAGACAACAAGACAGTAGAAGAAAATCTGAACATGGTAAAGAAAAAAACACACACCGACACAACTATTGAGCAGGCGCTTGAAAGCGTAGGGATAAAGGACAAGCTTAAAGCCAAGGTCTACACCCTCTCGGGCGGCGAGCAGCAGCGTGTGGCGCTTGCAAGGATAATGATAAAGAAATGCGACATAATCCTTGCCGACGAGCCGACAGGCTCACTTGACAAGGAAAATGCGCAGGGTGTTATGGAGATACTAAAAAAACTCAATGAACAGGGCAAGACCGTGATACTCGTCACACATGACGAAGAACTCAAAAAGACAGGCTCACGGATAATTGAGCTGTAAGGAGAACTTATGATAAAGTCAAACAAGAAGATAAAAACAGCAGTAATAATCACAGCGGCGGTCTTCCTCGCTGTCTTAATAGTTTTTGCCGTTCACAGGATAATGTATGTCAACTGCGTAGTCGAGCCGCTTGAGCGGGCAGCGCAGGCGGAGGGGTTTAATGATGTAGTATTCAGCGACCCTGCCAACGGGCAGGCATTGGTATATAACGGCAACGTCTATGAAAAGCAAACCGAACTATGCGGCAAAAAAGGCACGCTCAGGCTCATACTTGCGACAAAAGACCATTCAAAAGTAAGCAAAATAGAATTTATATGCGATGAGCCTATAACCAAGAACGGCAAAGAGCTGATAATCAGCGCATCTATTTATCCGTATGACCGTCTTTGGTGGGATTCTTATCATGTTGGTATATATTTTCATGAGGAGGCATCATCGTCGGAGGTCATGGGCGGTGCGGCTTCATCGGTTAGTATGGGTCTGATAACAGACAGAGACGGCGATCTTAAGTCTGACACCGAAGCAAGCGACAAGCAGCTTTACGAAACTGTGAAAGACGACTATCTTGAAATCCTTGATGCTCTTGAAGGTGAGTATGAGAGAATGTGCAGCAAATACTGACACGCCTCATTCACGGCGATATAAGTAAAACAATGTAGATTTCCCTAAGCAAAAATCGCCACATTTTTGCAAAACATAACCGCAAAAATATACAATGCTACGAAATTCTTCCCGTAATAAAATATCCATTGAAAAAAAGACTTTATAGTAGTATAATGGTAAACGTTGTTTTATAGTTATATGAAAATATATGGAGTTGAGAAGAAGATGGAAGCAAGTATGAAAAAGCCCACCGAGGAGAAGCTTAAGCCAAAGCTTTTCTCGGTAATGAAAAATTACTCAAAGCAGCAGCTTGTAAAAGACATCACCGCAGGCGTAATTGTTGCGATAATCGCTCTGCCATTGTCGATTGCGCTGGCGCTGGCATCTGGCGTAGGCCCCGAGCAGGGTCTATATACTGCGATAGTTGCTGGATTTATCGTGGCGTTCTTAGGCGGCAGCAGGGTGCAGATAGCAGGCCCTACAGCGGCATTTGCCACGATCGTTGCAGGCATAGTTGCAAAAGAGGGAATGGACGGCTTAGTGATCTCCACCATAATGGCAGGCCTGATAATGCTCGTTATGGGGCTTTGCAGATTCGGCAAGCTGATAAAATACATTCCAGGCACGATAACTGCGGGCTTTACATTCGGCATAGCAGTTACGATAGTTATAGGACAGGTAAAAGACTTTCTCGGGCTGACATTCAAAAACGCCCCGATAGAGACTACCGACAAGATAGCAGAGATAGCAAAGTGCATTGGAAGTATCAACTTATCGGCACTTGTGATAGGGCTTGTATCCCTCGCAGTACTTATCTTCTGGCCGAAAAAGCTTGAAAAGATACCCGCATCGCTAATTGCCGTAATACTCTGCTCGGCTATCGTCAAGCTGAGCGGAATCGAGGTCAACACTATAGGCGACCTCTACACCATATCATCATCGGCACCCAAGCTTACG
Organism: uncultured Ruminococcus sp.; assembly: GCA_902787365.1. Taxonomy (GTDB): domain Bacteria; phylum Bacillota; class Clostridia; order Oscillospirales; family Ruminococcaceae; genus NK3A76. The sequence continues at coordinate 6,331 of CADAGC010000092.1, forward strand.
CTCCCCTCGGTGACATTCGCAAGAGTAAAGGCTATGGTGCCGAATGCTTTCACAATAGCGCTGCTGGCAGCTGTTGAGTCGCTGCTTTCGTGCGTTGTAGCGGACGGCATGATAGGCTCAAAGCACCGCTCGAACATGGAGCTTGCAGCGCAGGGCGTTGCAAACATCGGCTCGGCGCTTTTCGGCGGCATACCCGCAACAGGCGCTATCGCAAGAACGGCAGCCAACGTCAAAAACGGCGGCAGAACGCCCATATCGGGCATGGTGCATTCGGTAGTTCTGCTGGCTATACTGGTGCTGCTTATGCCCTATGCTTCACTTATACCTATGCCGACGATTGCGGCGATACTCTTTATAGTAGCGTACAATATGTGCGGCTGGAAGAACATTCGTGACATGATAAAGACAGCCCCCAAAAGCGACATCGCAGTACTTATGGCAACAATAGTGCTGACTGTGGTGTTTGACTTAGTTGTAGCGATAGGTGTGGGAATGGTAATGGCTTCGCTGCTGTTTATGAAGCGAATGGCTGATGTTACCGAAGCCCACGCATGGATCGACATTGACGATGAGGACACCGACCCCGACAACATACTCCTAAAGCGCATACCCGAAAACACAAGAGTCTACGAGATAAACGGCCCCATGTTCTTTGCGGCTTCCGAGAAGTTTGAGTATATGCTTGATGACACAGACACCGACATACTCGTTATAAGAATGAGAAACGTTCCTGCGATTGATGCATCGGGCGTGGCTGCACTTGCCGACATAGTAAGAAGCTGTGACGGCCTTGGGGTAAGGGTGGTATTCTCACACGTTAACCCTCAGCCCATGCACGCTATGGAAAAGGCAGGCCTTGCCGAGAGTGTAGGAAAAGAAAACTTCTGCGACCACATTGACACAGCACTTATCCGTGCGCAGGAGATCGAGGAGACTATCAAAAAGGGCGCTTGACCCAATAATAATACAAGCCATAGCATTTCCCAAAAGATGACCGGAAATGCTATGGCTTTTTTGGTTTTAGGCGGTTTTGGCACGCTTGACAAACCGCCCTTTTAATGTTAAAATAATTATATATTACCAGCTTTCGGCAGGGTGAACATAAATGACGTTCCCTCGCCCACGGTGCTTTGCGCCCAAATCTTGCCGCCGTGTGATTCAACAATGAATTTGCATATAAACAGCCCAAGCCCCGTGCCCGTTTCAGAGTGCTTGCCTTTATAGTAGCGCTCCCAGATATGCGGCATATCTTCTTCACTAATGCCGCTTCCCGTATCCTTAACGGTCACGGTCACAAAGCCGTCATCACCGTCTTCGGCTTTTAAGAGGATAGTGCCGTTTTTGGTGTGCTTCAGGGCATTCGAGATAAGGTTTACAAACACACGCTTTAGCCTTGAGCTGTCAGCCTGCACGGGCGGCAGGTCGATAGGAATACGAAGCACAAGGCGGTTGTTGTTTTTGTTGAGTACTGCAAAGTAAGTCTCAATCACCTCACGCACCAGACCTTCCATTTCGCAGGGCGAGTATTCGAGAACCATTCTCCCCTCCCTGTGAAGCGCTCTGCTCCTGCGCTTCTGCGGGCGACGTTTGCAGGGGCACAAGTGCAGCTCGGTACGGCTATTATTTCTCGCGGAAGAGGTTGACTTCAGCGTTGGTGATGTGTTGAGCGGTGAGTTCCTCGGCGAGGGCGCCGTTTTTTTCCATGATAGCTTTAAGTATCTCGCGGTGTTCGGCGACGGTCTTTTCGGCTCTGCCCTCGGTGCGGAGGGAGTGAACCGAACCATTAAAAACGTACAGTGACAAAAAAGACCTCCTATGGTATAATATAAACCATAGGAGGTTTTGTTATGGCAAGAAATTACAGACACA
>CADAGC010000093.1 GCA_902787365.1 uncultured Ruminococcus sp.
GGTCATCCTGCACATAGGCGAGGGCCTTGGGTACATCGGTGCGCTTGGTGTTGTAGAGCTTCTTAAGCTCTGATTCGATAAGCTTCTGCTTGCCCTCTTGCTTTAGGGCGGCTATCAGCCTGTCAGCGTCCTCCTTGGAGCTGCCGTTAAGGCGCTTGTAGGCTTCAAGCTGATAGTAAGACGCCGTCTCAACGCCCAAGTGCCTTGATCCTGAGTGGATAACGATATATATACTCCCGTCCTCGCTCTTGTCGGCTTCAATGAAGTGGTTGCCGCCGCCAAGTGTGCCTATGCTCATTTCAGCACGAATGGGGTTTATGTGCTCATAGCAGTAAAGCTCTGTGAGGTCTATCTGCTCGGCGTAGTGGTGTGCCTTCTTTCTTATGTTAAAGCCCGAGGGGATAGCCGCATATATCAGCTTATCAAGCTTCATAGGCTCAATGTGGCGCTCCTTGAGCTTTACTGTTTCCATTCCGCAGGAAATATCTACCCCCACAAGGTTAGGCACTACCTTGTCGGTTATGGTCATAGTTGTGCCGATTGTGCAGCCTGCACCTGCGTGAACATCAGGCATTATACGTATCTTCTGCCCCTCGGCCATAGGCTGATTGAGCAGCGTGATTATCTGTGAAATGGCAGTCTGGTCGATTATTTCTGTAAAGACCTTGGCGCTGCCGTATCTTCCGTTTAATTCTATCATAAATTTCTCCTTTTCTTATCTTGACGCAAAAAAGCGCACCCCAAAAAGAGAGTGCGCCGAAGTTGACTATATATATGCGTATAAAACGCCCAAAAATCAACGTTTCCCATTGCGGCAAATCTCGATTTTGCGGTTTGTTGTGTATTCTGTTTTGTTTATCTGTTCGTGTTTTCTGTTAAATATGGTCATTTGAGACTCACCGTCCTTTCTGTATTTTTGAAATGCATTTCATGAATGTAAGCGACGCTTACTGATTTTGTATTATACAGCGTTTTTTTAGATTTGTCAAGGGGTTTTTGAAAAAAATATTATATATGCGCTCAAAACGCTCCGAAAGCAATCGCCTTGACAAAAATAACATATTTGATTTTTGGTAAATCTGCCTATGACATTTATTTCGCATTTATGGTATAATTTATATGGGAAATAAGCGGCTTTATACAGGAAAGGCAGGTAAAAGATGTTTGAAAAAGGCGATATTGTCACTTATGCGGCGGCAGGGGTCTGCACGGTCGAAGGCACTATGGAAAATAAGGTCAAGGGGGTAAACAAGCGGTATCTTGTATTAAAGCCTTTCTATGAGTCTAACTCTGCTATATATGTGCCGACAGACAATGAAACGCTCATAGGCAGGATAAGGGGAGTTATGTCAAAGGAAGATATATATTCACTTATAGAAGCTCTGCCCGATATTAACAGCGAGTGGATCGACGATGACACAAAAAGAAACGAGCTTTTCATGCAGACGCTCAAAAGCGGTGACAGAAAAGAGATAATGAAAATGCTAAGGGTGCTTTATCTTCACAGACAGGAGCAGCTTGATAACGGCAGGAAGTTCCACACGGCCGATGAGCATTTTCTCAAAGAGGCAGAGCATATACTCTTTGATGAGTTTGCGGTAGTGCTTGGTATTGAACCCGATGAGGTGACAGGCTTTATCACAGACAGGCTAAACAGAGCAAAAGCTTAAAAAACTATTGACAAGTAAAAAAATGTATGCTATAATATCTACGTTATATTGTGAAAAGCCATGACGGAAAAGCAGTAGCATTTACAGCCTGTTTCAGAGAGTCTGCGGTCGGTGCGAGCAGACAGGGCGCAGATGACGAAATACATTCCCGAGCTTGCTGTAAAGAAAGGCGTTCACGCCAAATACAGCACGTTTTGCACACGTTACCGTGCCAAGAGGTCGGCTATGCCGATAAACAGAGGTGGTACCACGATAATTCGTCCTCCGGAAGCTTTGGCTTTCGGGGGCTTTTTGTTGAACGGGGGGTGCTTTGATGAATTTCGGGTTTTCGTATGTGGGGCTTATTTATCTCATAATGCTTATGACCCCGAATATCATATGGTCTAAAAATCAGCCCAAAGACTATGACAAATATGTCGGCAACGAAAACAAGACGCTGCTTATGTTAGAACGGGCAGGCGAGGTGCTGACATCTGCTCTGTGCCTTATCTTCAGCGACTTTAATATCGGCAGCATAAGACTATGGAGCCTGTGGCTATTGGTATCATTTCTGCTAATGATACTCTACGAGGTCTACTGGGTGAGGTACTTTAAAAGCGAAAAGACAATGGCGGATATGTATAGCAGTATCTTAGGCATACCTGTTGCAGGGGCGACGCTGCCTGTTGCCGCTTTCTTTCTGCTGGGTATCTATGGCAGGAATATCCCGCTTATCATCTCGGTTATTATTCTCGGCATTGGGCACATAGGCATACACTTGGCACACAAAAATGAAATCAAATAAAAGGAGAAATGGAAAATGACACTATTTGAAGAACTGAAAAGAAGAGGGCTTCTCGCACAGCTTACCGACGAGGAGGAGATAAAGGAGCTTATCAACGCAGGTAAGGCGACTTTCTATATCGGCTTTGACCCCACGGCTGACAGCCTGCACGTAGGCCACTTTATGGCGCTTTGCCTTATGAAGCGTCTGCAAATGGCAGGAAATAAGCCAATTGCCCTTTTAGGCGGCGGCACAGGTATGATCGGTGATCCCTCAGGTAAGACTGATATGAGAAAAATGCTCACTAAGGAAACTATCGAGCACAATGTTGCCTGCTTTAAAAAGCAGATGAGTCGCTTTATTGACTTTTCCGATAATAAGGCTATGGTCGTCAATAATGCGGACTGGCTGCTCGATCTTAATTATGTTGATATGCTTCGTGAGGTAGGTGCTCACTTCTCCGTAAACAAGATGCTCACATTTGAATGCTATAAGCAGAGAATGGAGAGGGGACTTACATTCCTTGAGTTCAACTACATGATAATGCAGTCATACGACTTCTACAAGCTCTTTAACGACTACGGCTGCAATATGCAGTTCGGCGGTGACGACCAGTGGGCTAATATGCTCGGCGGCACAGAGCTTATCAGAAAGAAGCTCGGCAAGGACGCTTACGCTATGACTATAACCCTTCTCCTCAACTCCGAGGGCAAGAAAATGGGCAAGACCGAAAAGGGCGCTGTATGGCTCGACCCCGAAAAGACCAGCCCCTATGATTTCTACCAGTACTGGAGAAATGTCGGCGATGCTGATGTTATCAAGTGCCTTAAGATGCTCACCTTCGTTCCTATCGAGGAGATCGAGGAAATGGAAAAGACTATGGAGGGAGCACAGTTCAACAAGGCTAAGGAGCTGCTCGCTTATGAGCTGACAAAGCTCGTTCACGGCGAGGAGGAGGCTAACAAGGCTGACGCTGCCGCTAAGGCTATCTTCGGCGCAGGCAGCGGTGACAGCGCAGATATGCCCTCTACAGCTATCAATGCAGCAGACCTTACAGACGGAAAGATCGGTATTCTTGACCTTCTCGTAAAGACAGGTCTTGCGCCTTCTAACAGCGAGGGTAGAAGACTTGTAACACAGAACGGTATTGCTGTCAATGATGTGAAGTTTACAGACCCCAAGGGCATGGTAGACCTTAGCGAGCCTGTTATCATCAAAAAGGGCAAAAAGGTGTTTCACAAGGCATTTATAGGATGACAAGAAAATATACTTTACAGGAGGATTTATGAAAAATCCCACCCCTTACTATTCATATGAGCAGCTTTCCGTCATGCACAGGGTACAGCGCAGGCGGATATATCGCCATGACCAGAAAATAATACAGCTCTTTACTACAATTCCTGCTATATTTTCTATTGCTATTGTGTTCGGCTATGGTATTCTAGCGTGGTCAAATATTGCTGACCTTTTATATTCTCATCATTATCACGATTTTGGTATTGTAGGCGTTCTTGATTTCCTTGCATTCGGCATCTGCTGCGCTGGGATAAGCGTTCAAGGCGAAAAATGGATGAGAGCACCTATCGGCTTCTTTATCTATATGCTGTTTGATTTTTTTATGGATTTTAAGATTGCTTATGCTGTACCGATAATGCTTTTATATACTATAATGGCCTCATATTTTGTGGGCAGGCATGAAACCAACATCAATCTTCTCAAACAGTTTGATGATTTCCCGTTTATAGGTATATCAGACGATGTTAAACTTCGTAATCTGCGTAGCGATGATTCGTTGCGAGACCTTGAAAAGCTTGCAGAAAGGCGCATCAGAGAGATAGAATGTGAGCCGCCAAAGCCTAAAAAAGAGCGTGAGGAATACACCACAAGACGCTGGTAGATATTGTTTTGAGCCGCTGATGTATATCGGCGGCTTATTTATACTCAAATACTATATATTGTGGTTGGGGTGTTAAATTAATAACACTATATAGTACGCTCTTGTCTATCTCACACAAATATTATAAACAAGTTTGGTTAAAGTGCCAAAAAGGAAAATACCCCCTTGAAATAATCAGCAAATGGTGTTATAATACAATATGTTGTATGTGAGATATAAATAATATACAGCATAATGTAAAAATCGAGAGTAAATAGTTAATTAAAGATAATCAAAGAAAGCACTTTCCGTTTATATATAGGTTTGTGCATTTTTTGACCCTTTATAACTAATGATATGAGCCGTGGCGTTTCACTGAGAAGAAAACAACACCGTTAAAGAGAAACAATGAGATCATAAGGGGGATTTTAAAGTGAACATTATCAAGAGAAACGGCGCAGAAGAGACATTTGATATTGAGAAGATAGTTAATGCCGTAAGAAAAGCTAATAAGGCAACAGAGAAGAATAAGCTTCCCGACGAAGAGATAAGAGATATAGCAGAATTTGTCGAGTATAAGTGCAATAAGATGAACAGAGCCGTATCTGTTGAAGAGATACAGGATCTTGTGGAAAACCAGCTTATGGCAAAGGGCGCATTTGATCTTGCAAGAAATTATGTAAGATACCGCTACAACCGCTCACTTGTAAGAAAGTCAAACACTACAGATAATAAGATACTTTCGCTTATAGAGTGTGCTAATGAAGAGGTAAAGCAGGAGAACTCAAATAAAAACCCCACCGTCAACAGCGTTCAGCGTGACTATATGGCAGGTGAGGTGAGCCGTGATCTTACTGATCGTATACTTCTTCCTCAGGATATAGTTGAGGCTCATAAGAACGGCCTTATACACTTCCATGATTCGGATTACTTTGCACAGCATATGCACAACTGTGACCTCGTAAACCTTGAAGATATGCTTCAGAACGGCACAGTAATAAGCGAGACACTCATTGAGAAGCCCCACAGCTTCTCTACTGCCTGCAATATCGCAACGCAGATAATCGCACAGGTTGCATCTAATCAGTACGGCGGTCAGTCTATCAGCCTGACACACCTTGCACCCTTTGTTGATATAAGCCGTAAGAAGATAAGAGCAGAGCTTCTTGAAGAGATCAAAGAGCTTGGTGCTTCACCCTCTGAGGAGAAGATCAAGGAAATAACCGAAGAACGCCTCAAAAAAGAGATCACAAGGGGAGTTCAGACTATACAGTATCAGGTAGTAACACTTCTTACTACAAATGGCCAGGCTCCTTTTGTTACAGTTTATATGTATCTTAACGAGGCTAAGGACGAGCAGGAGAAGGCAGACCTCGCAATGATCATCGAGGAGACCTTAAGACAGAGATATATAGGCGTTAAGAATGAAGCCGGCGTGTGGGTTACACCTGCATTCCCGAAGCTCATATATGTTCTTGAAGAAGATAACGTGTATGAGGGCAGCAAGTATTATTACTTGACAGAGCTTGCGGCTAAATGCACGGCCAAGAGAATGGTTCCCGACTATATTTCAGAGAAGGTAATGCTTAAGCTTAAGGTTGATAAGAACGGTGAAGGCCATTGCTACACCTGTATGGGTTGCCGCAGCTTCCTTACTCCTTATGTTGATGAGAACGGCAAGCCTAAGTACTACGGCCGCTTTAACCAGGGCGTTGTTACCCTTAACCTGGTGGATATCGCATTGTCCTCTGGTAAAGATATGAACAAGTTCTGGGAGATATTTGACGAAAGGCTTGACCTTTGCTACCGTGCGCTTATGTGCAGACATAAGAGGCTGCTCGGCACTTTATCCGACGTAGCTCCCATACTTTGGCAGTACGGCGCTCTTGCAAGACTCAAAAAGGGCGAAAAGATAGACAAGCTGCTCTACGGCGGTTATTCTACCATATCCCTCGGCTATGCAGGTCTTTGCGAGTGTACTGTTTATATGACAGGCAAGCCCCATACCGACCCTGAGGCTACACCTTTTGCACTTGAAGTTATGCAGCATATGAATGATGCCTGCGCTAAGTGGAAGGCTCAGGAGCACATTGACTTCTCGCTCTACGGCACACCGCTTGAGAGTACTACATATAAGTTTGCTAAGTGCTTGCAGAAGCGCTTCGGTATCGTCAAAGGCGTTACCGACCGCAACTATATCACAAACTCCTATCACGTTCACGTAACTGAGGAGATAGATGCGTTCACCAAGCTTAAATTTGAGTCACAGTTCCAGCGTCTGTCGCCCGGCGGTGCTATCAGCTATGTTGAAGTTCCCAATATGCAGCAGAATATCCCCGCTGTACTCGATGTTATGAGATTTATCTATGATAACATCATGTATGCTGAGCTCAATACCAAGAGCGACTACTGTCAAGTGTGCGGCTTTGACGGCGAGATACAGATAACCGAAGATGAAAACGGCAAGCTCGTATGGGAGTGCCCCAACTGCCATAACAGAGACCAGAATAAGATGAACGTCGCAAGGCGCACCTGCGGCTATATCGGCACACAGTTCTGGAATCAAGGCAGAACTCAGGAGATAAGAGAAAGAGTACTGCATCTTTAATGTAATGTAAAAATACTTTACGCCCGACTTTATAATAAGTCGGGCGTTTTTTGTAATCTTTATAACAATGTGGTTAAAAGCATTTACAATAAATGCGATTTTATTGATAATCTATATAATATGTGATACAATTTATATATAAACAGAGAATAATCGACTTTGAATAAGGGAAGTTTAAAGCGCAAAATCCTAAGATCACAATACATAACAACTAAAAAACCGGTACACATTACGTGTACCGGCCATTTTTATACTAAGTATCTGATTACTTGAGCATCGAAGCAACCTCATCAGCAAGGTTGTCTTCCTTCTTCTCAACGCCCTCGCCACGCTCAAATCTTGCGTACTCAACCACGCTGATAGAGCCGCCGAGCTTCTTAGCAGCGTCAGCAACATACTTGCCAACTGTGCCCTCGAAGATGTCGCTTCTGACGAATGTCTGCTCGAGGAGGCAGTTCTCGGAATAGAACTTGCCAACCTTACCCTCAACGATCTTGATCTTAACCTGCTCGGGCTTGTTAGCCATCTTAGGATCCTCAGCCATCTGAGCAAGGAGTACCTTCTTCTCCTCGTCAAGAGCAGAAGCGGGAACAGACTCCTTGTTGAGATATGCAGGGTTCATAGCTGCAACCTGAAGTGCGCAGTTCTTGCCGACCTCGAATACCTTGTCAGCATCAAGATCAGACTCGAGCTTAACCATAACGCCTATGCTGCCGCCGCCGTGAACGTAAGGAACGAGGATACCCTCAAATCTCTTGAAACGACGGATAACCATGTTCTCTCTGATCTTTATGAACAGCTCCTGGAGAGCCTCGTCAACTGTCTGTGTGCCACCGCTGATTGTTGTAGCCTTAAGAGCATCAACGTCTGCGGGGTTAGCATCAATTACAGTCTGAGCAACTGCCTTAACGAAAGCCTTGAACTCGTCGTTGTTAGCAGCGAAGTCAGTTTCGATATTTACCTCAACAACAGCACCTACGTTGCCGTCAACTACAGCTGTGCAGATACCCTCAGCAGCAACTCTGCCTGCCTTCTTAGCCTGTGTAGCAAGACCTTTCTCACGGAGAATGAGAACAGCCTTCTCCATATCGCCGTCAGCCTCAAC
>CADAGC010000094.1 GCA_902787365.1 uncultured Ruminococcus sp.
AGCAAAAGGCATATATCGCTGTTACAGAGAATGACGGCAAGGTGACGGGTTTTTGCAAGGTAAACGCCGAAAACACACTCGGCGTTATAGAATACCTGATCGTACTTGAAAGTCAGAGAGGGCAAGGCCTGGGCGCACAGCTTATGGACTGGGCGCTTGATAAGCTTGATTCTCTCGGCGTAGAGGATATTGATGTAAAGGTTGCTGACGGCAACAACGCAGTTTCTCTTTATGAGAGATACGGCTTTAAAATGAATGCACACATACTAAGGCTGTGCAGATAACAAAAAGGCGGTGAAAAAATGATATTTGCTTGTATAGCGGCAGGCGGAACGGGCAGCAGAATGGGGCTTGACATACCCAAGCAGTTTGCCAAGATAAGCGGCAAGCCCATAATAATCTACACACTTGAGCAGTTCCTTAAGGTCGAAGAGATAAACAAGATATACATCGGCTGCCATAAGGACTGGGCGCAGTATCTTAGGGATATACTCAAAGAGCAGAGCTTTGACCCCGAGAGGATAGAAGTCATAGACGGCGGCAGAGACAGAAATGACACGATTTTAGGCTGTGCATACAGGATAGCCGAGCAATACGGCAGCAAGGAGCATATATTCATCACCCACGACAGCGTGCGCCCCTTTGTTACGCCCGAGATAATACGAAAAAATATAGTAGCCTGCAAGGAGCACGGCTTTGCGGGAACTTACGTAGCCGCCACCGACACGATAGCCATATCATCAGACGGGGTGACGGTTGACAGCGTGCCTAACAGAAAGACCCTCTACAACGCCCAGACGCCCCAGACCTTTATGCTTGACGGGCTGATAGAGGCTTATGAGAGCTTAGACGAGCAAAAACGCTCAATGATAACAGACACCTGCTCGGTGATAACACTTACAGGCGGCAAAATATATATCGTCGAGGGCGATTACACTAACATCAAGATAACCACCATAAGCGACCTTACAGCCGCAAAAGCACTTGCTTACAGAAAGTAAAAGAAAACACATATTTGTGTCACCACCGAGCACAAATATGTGTTTTTTGCTTTTTATTCTAAACTGTTCTGAAATGCTGATAAACAAGGGTTATCAGCAGCATTATCAGCTGATATATGCACACAACAGTTGCCGAAAGCTCGCCTATTCCGCCGAAAATCAGCATACCTACTGTAAGGGCTGCACCCATTATAGCGGTAGCATACTGGAAGATCATTCCGTTTGAAGCGACCGAGCGGAGATTTCTCGCCATAATTACAAGCATAGCCAAAGAGGTGAAATGCCCCGAGGTCATACAGCCAGCCTCGACCTTTTCCTTATAGCCTGTTTTTGCATCAACTATCTTATGGAACCTGAAAGGTATCATATAGACCATAGCCTTATCAATGCCAAACAAGTTGCAGATAAACGCCCCGTTAAGGAAGCCGTCAACGCTGCTTACCGAGATATGAATATTCTCATATTCAAGCTTGAGCAGAGCTTCTCTTACATCTTCATCAGCCACAACGCTTACAACAAAGAGCGTTGAAACTATGCCCGAAACCGAAAGGTATATCACCTGATTGTTCTTGGCATATTCTACTTCTTTGGCAAGAGTGGGAAGCCCCTCTATCGAGTGGTTTTCCATAAGCTCTCTTGTGCCGAGGAGAACACGCTTATTCTGTATCCAGCCGCAAATGCCCTGCTCGTCTTCTATCATATAGCTTTCAACGGGGTAGAGCATCTCGGTCTTGCCCTTTAGCATACGGTAGAATGTCGGCTGCAAAACGCTGCCTGCCGCAAACGAAAGGCTTGCCGCCAAGAGTATACATTCCTCAACAGGTGTACGGCTCGTTATCTTAAGGTTTACAAGGTCAACAGTTCCCTTGGGGAAGAGCCTTGATGCATCGGTCACAATGCAGTCGGTATCGGCAAGCTTCTGTGCCGCATCAAAGCCGAGGATAACGGCGTTGTTCTTATTAGCCCTCTGCGATGCACGAAGCAGCGGAAGATTAACAGCCAGCATGAACGAAAGCGATGAGCATATGCACACAGTTCCCGAAAGGGCTGCGAATGCTATGAGCACTTTTTCTGTGGTGTTGCTGCCGTTTTTATCAAGCAGATAGGTCACAGCGCCTATAACTACGGCGGCTAAAAGTATCATAGGTGTTATCTTGCGTGCAGTCTTATCTGCAACGTCTGTGCCGTAGGAGTTTTTCATAAAGCCGCTTACAAAGTCTGTCTGCCTTGCACAAACCACTTTCGGGTCAGGCAGGTCAGCAAGCTTTTCTGATGCTTCCTTGCTGTGAATGGTATTGACTGCGTACTTCTCAAAATCGCCCGACACAAAGCGGAAGTTCTCGGAAGTTCGCTTGGCTATTATTATCTTGCCCAGGGTATTGAACATAAGCCCTAAGATACCCGAGCAGATGTAGATATTATAGTAACTCTCCCTTGCGATATCGGCAGAGAAAAGCGTTGCCACGCCGAGTGCTACAGATATAAGCACCCCGAGTGACGCCAAAGTGTCACAGTCGGGCTTTCTGTCGAATAGATTCTTTAAACCCGATACTACAACGTTATACCCCACAAACAGAGAGAGTGTTGATGTAAGCCTTTATCTTGGGCGTGTCCTCAAATTTCTCGTATTCAAGGGTCACAGGGCTTTCATCATCAAATGTATCATCAGCAGGAACTTCGTCAGCCACGATATCGGTATCCTGCTTTTCTTCACGGGTCTTTAAAACAAAGCCCTCGACCTTGTCCTTACGCTTGCGCTCAACTATCTCGTGTTTATTCTCGTAGGATGAGTCGTTTTCAAGCTTTTCCTTGGTCTCATTATCTATCTTCGAGGTGTTTTCAAGTATCTTGCCCGTCAGCGACATATTGATATCGTTGATAGTCGCCCTGTTAACAGGCGGAACATTCGAGCTTTTGGTAAGAGTTCCCTGCTCACGGCGAAGATTCATTACCCTCTCTACCTCGTCAAGGTCTTCTTCAAAATGCTCTTCCTGAACATTATTCTCATCAGCCTCGGTAATAGCCACACTTTCCCCCTCAAAGCTGATATCGCCTATCTCCTTGCGCTCTTGAGCGGGAACACCCAGCTCACGCACTTTCTTAGGGGATTCTTCCAAAGGCTCGGCAGGCTTTTGCTCGCTTGCCTGCTCCTGCTCTATAGGCTCTTTCGGCTCATCAGTTGTCTTTTCAGTCTCGGGGGTAGGCTTTGAGCTATACTCCTCGATTATATCATCTACGGAAAACTTATCCGCCACTTTTTAAGTCACTCCTTTTAAGGCAGCGCTTTATTTGTTCAAAGCACGCTGTCTTACAACTTCATACATAAAGATACCTGCCGCAACAGATGCATTGAGCGAGGTTATCTTGCCCTTCATCGGCAAAGACAGAAGACCGTCGCATTTTTCCTTGGTCAGCCTGCTCATTCCATACCCCTCAGAGCCTATAACAAGCGCTATCGCACCGTCAAGCCGCTCTTTGGTGTATTCTGTTCCGCTGCCGTCTGTGCCGTATATCCAGACGCCGTTTTTCTTTAGCATATCAATAGTCTGTGCTATATTTGCGACCCTTGCCACAGGCAGCCAGCTTGCCGCACCCGCAGAGGTCTTGAAGACCGTCTGATTAAGCGAAGCACTGCGCCTTTTAGGTATTATAACGCCGTGAGCGCCTGCTGTCTCGGCAGTTCTTATGATAGCGCCGAGGTTGTGGGGGTCTTCTATCTCATCACAGATTATCAGAAAAGGGTCTTCCCCCTTCTGCCTTGCAATCTCCAAAAGCTCCTCAGGGGTCTTATACTCGGCACAAGCGCCCATAGCGATTACGCCCTGATGAGACATTCCGTCACACATAGACGAAAGCTTCTGCTCGCTCACCTGCTTTATGGGGATATTCCTGTCCCTTGCAAGCTTAAGTATCAGCTTGACCGAGCCCTCGGCCTCGGGGTTTACGAATATGAGGTCTATCAGCTTATCGGCCTTAAGCGCCTCGATAACGGGGTTGCGCCCGACAATAAGCCCTCTCTCTTCGGGGGTCTCACGGGGTGAGCGCTCTGTATCATTATTTCTTTTCATCTGATTCTCCTGATTTTTCTAACAGTCTAAAATAAACCATTTTATATTATAACATATTTTTTTCTATATGCCAATAGTTTTTTATTAAAATTAATGATTTTATAACTATTTAAAGTTTTGCAGGCATTTTAAAAGATATCACAAGGCAAGTAAAAAACATCAAAAATGTAACATCATTTTTCGTTGCACAGATACCATTTTTTGACATATTCCCGCAAAGCCTTTATTTTAAGGAGAAAAGCGGCAGATCTGATATCGGCGCAATTTTTAAGCATTTCCGAGGCTGCTGTAAATAAAATTTTAATTTTTTCTTCATTATTTATTCACTATATTCGAGTGAATTATTAACATTCATTCTGTGAGTTACAGTTACATTTTTCTTTAAGTCCATTTTATCGCCCGATTGTTTAAAACGCCGCCAAATTGTTGATTAGTGTTTAAAACTATCAAGTTTTTGTTGAAAACTCAGCTTTTCGACATTTTTTACGCTTCAAAAGTGTTTAAAAGTCTGTTGAAAAGGTTGAAAAGTTAGTGTTTTCGGCAGTTTGCGTTATGTTGAAAAGACGGGGGCACAGCATTTGGGTGTAACACAATATTACGAAATGCAATAATATTATCTTTTCGAGCACCCACAAATGTGAACAAGGTATAAACAAAAAGATGTCAAAAACTGCACAGCTATTTTACTCCCGAAAAAGCGCAAAATACGCCCAATATGAATTTGTTCGCCAAAAAATTTACAAGCTTACCCCTTGACAAGAAAATCAGCGGGTGGTTAAAAATTTGATAGCACGTTCTATCGAATCCTTGGAATTCTTCCAGTCGCCGTCCTTGCCCGAATTTCGGTAGTCATACATATTGCAGTAGTGACTCACGTCCTCAATGAGCAGGTCGAGCTGCTTTTTCACAAGCGAGTTGCAGCAGTCGATAAACGCCGAACGGCTGCTCTTGTCTATCTGCTCGCTCATTGATACAAGCAGGTCATAGTGGGGCAGGCAGAGCATCTCCTGCTGCGAGAAGAGGTCACGGAACTCTTTCTGCTTTGAGTAAAGCTCAAGCGTTGTCACCATAAGGCGGCTCATTCCCCACTCTATCTTGTTGCAGACAAAGCAGTCGTTATTTATAGCAGAGACTTTTTTCTGCTTGGCAGTCTTGCCCTCGAATATGCTCTTGCGTGCAAAGATATCCTTATCAAGCGTCTGCAAGTGCGTCTGGAGCATAAGTGCAAGCGACAGGCGGTTCTTGCAGGCACGCATCTGCTCAAAGTGGGTCTTGCAAAAGCCCTGTTTGTTGGTTTCTATCCTCACATCAGGCTCCATCATAGCAGCGCCCATTATGTAATCAACTGTTCTCTGTTCGAGCATATCACGCATGGTGCATATGGGGCAGCCGCACTTTGGCTCGAATATCTCGCTGACAGGTATTGTAAGTATGCTTTCTCTCATAGTACCCTCCAAAATTAAGTTATTAGTCACAAAATCTACAGTTATTTATAGTATAATATATTTTAAGGATTTTTGCAAGTAATTTCGGCAAAAAGAGGTGAACTTATGGATTATTCCGTCAAGGGGAACGACATCATTATCAAGCAGCCGGACTTTGAGCTTTCGCAGACGCTTGACTGCGGGCAGGCTTTCCGCTGGGAGGAGCAGGCAGACGGCTCATTCAAGGGGGCTTTTGTTAACACTCCCCTGCACATCAGCACGCTTGACATTAGTGACGGCACTTTTATTCTGCACGACACCACCGAAGACGAGCTGCTGAACATATGGTTTGATTACTTTGACTTAGGCACAGATTACGGCGAGATAAAACGCACCTTAAGCGAGGACAAAACGCTCAAAAAAGCCTGCGACTTTGCCTACGGCATAAGGATATTAAGGCAGGACAGCTGGGAAGCACTGTCGTCTTTCATCATCTCGCAGAACAACAACATTCCCCGTATAAAGGGTATAATCGGGAGGCTTGTCGAGCACTACGGCGGCTACCCGTCTATTAACGATATGGCAGACGAAACAGCCGAGAGCCTTGGCTTTCTGCGGGCGGGCTTCAGGGCTAAGTATCTTGTAGATGCAGTAGACAAGCTCTACCGTGGCGAGCTGACTATTGACAGCATAAAGCAGTCCCCCCTTTATGAAGCCACAAAGAAGCTTATGACCATAAAGGGCGTAGGCCCCAAGGTGGCAAGCTGTGCGCTGCTTTTCGGGTTTTACAAGACTGATGCTTTCCCTGTTGATGTGTGGGTCAAGAGGGTGATGAGCGAGTTTTACCCGAACGGCCTGCCCGAATGCACCAAGGGCATAGAGGGCATAGCACAGCAGTATCTTTTCCATTACATAAGAAAACTGCACGGAAAGGTCTGAGCTAAAAATCAGATAAGGAGGCGCACCCTGTCGGGTGCGGATTTTAATATGGCGTTTGATTTCAAAAAGGAATACAAGGAATTCTACCAGCCAAAGGAAAAGCCTGTGATAGTTGACATTCCCAAGGCAAGCTACATAGCCGTCAAAGGCAAAGGCGACCCCAACGAAGAAAAGGGCGACTACAAAAAGGCCATAGGTATGCTCTATGCTATAGCCTACACGCTTAAGATGAGCTACAAGACCGACCATAGGATTGAGGGCTTTTATGAGTATGTAGTGCCGCCGCTGGAGGGCTTCTGGTGGCAGGAGGGTGTCGAGGGAATAGACTACTCCGACAAAGGCAGCTTCAACTGGATATCGGTCATAAGAATACCCGATTTTATAACTCAAAGCGATATCGACTGGGCTAAGGAAACAGCCCTCAAAAAGAAAAAGCTCGATTGCTCACCGGTCGAGATGCTGACTATCGACGAGGGGCTGTGCATTCAGATAATGCACATAGGCTCATACGATGACGAGCCGAGGTCTGTTGCGCTAATGGACGGCTTTATTGAAAATCAGGGCTATGTGAATGATTTAACCGACAAGCGCCTGCACCACGAGATATACTTAAGCGATGCACGCAAAGTCGCCCCCGAAAAGCTTAAGACGGTCATTCGTCACCCCATAAAAAAGGCATAGCAAAAGCCCGAGTTTTCCGCTCGGGCTTTGGTTTTACTTATTTGCTTTTCTGTGAAGGCTTCTGAACTCTGCGGGGGAAAGCATCTCAT
Source organism: uncultured Ruminococcus sp. (assembly GCA_902787365.1). Taxonomy (GTDB): domain Bacteria; phylum Bacillota; class Clostridia; order Oscillospirales; family Ruminococcaceae; genus NK3A76. The sequence goes on from CADAGC010000094.1 coordinate 7,203, forward strand.
GCCGCTTGAAAACGGCGCAGAAATAGCTGCAATCGTTATAACCCACCATTGAGGCTATCTCATTGATGTTCCACTTGCCCTCGAGAAGAAGTATCTTCGCCTGCTGAACACGCTTTCTTGCAAGGTACTCAAAGGGGCGTATGCTTAGGCATTCCTTGAACAGCCTGCACAGATACTGGGGCGACAGGTCAACAAGGTCGGCAAGCTCCACAAGGGTTATGTCGTTTTTGTAGTTCTTGTCGATATACTCCATAACAGGGGCGAGCTGGTTGAGCTTCTGGCTGTCCTGCGAGCCGTTTTGCAGATTGACTACCCTGTGCAGCTCCATAAAGAACTGATAAAGCAGCACCGAGCATTGTATACCGCAGTAATAATAATTTGTTTTCATAAGATAGAGCATCTTCTTGAATATAGCATCAAGCTGATTGATATCATGTATAGTGAAAACACGGGCATTGTCAAGCTTGATAAAGCCCAGAATATTATCCACCTCATTACCTGCAAAGGTGACCCAATGAGTTTCCCATATCTCCTCTGTCGGATAATACTCGTGGGGCTTGCCCTGCGGTAGGAAAAAGCCTGTTCCGGCAGTTATATCATATGTTTCACCGTCGAGCTTGAGCACGCCCTTGCCCCTTACGCAGTAGATTATCTGATGATTGGGGTAGCCCTCTTCTCTGATAAAATGAAACTCCTGATCTCTGGCACCTGCGCCGAGAACATACATCGGCAGGCCTGCCTCTTCACCAAGAACAGGATAGCAATAATCGGTCATTACTTTATCACCCTTTCCGCAAAGCATAGATATATGCTTTCATATTATCCTATTTTATAATAACACAATAACCAAGGAATGTCAAGTGTAATTGTGTGATTTTAATTATTATACCCAAATATCCCTACATACATTTGGCATTTCTCACAAATCCACAGCCATTATATTCCAATATTTATCAAGTTAAAAATCATACATTTACTTTAATATTTTACGCAAATAAAAAAGCGTAGCATATTGTTGTAATTTAGAGCCAAGTATGCTATAATATATACATACACTATATTTAGAGGTGAGCGGTTATGAAACACTTTACCGATACTGTAAAGCGCTTATCGGCAGCATTGTCGGCAGCTGTGATATTATTATCATGCAGCGTATGCGCTATGGCTGATGATACCGAATATGAAACAGTCGAATCCCCCGTGCCGCAAAAGGTGCTTGTGATAGGCGACTCTATCACGACAGGCTTTGCGCTTGAAGGCTATGACAAAGGGCGTGACAAGGTCGCATCTTACGCAAATCTTCTCAAAGCCGACTTTGAAAAGGAGCTGACGGCTGGCAAGGAGGATTTCAGAAACAAAGGTATAGACGGGCAGGAATCAAACGAGCTGTTTGAAGACCTGAAAGACGGCAAATATGACAAAGACCTTGAAAACTGCGACCTTGTGCTGATATCAATTGGCGGCAACGACCTTATGCACACGCTTTTTCGGTTTTTATCGGGCGATGAGAAAAATGGCATTACGCTTTCTGATATCATCAACGAACACTCGGTAGGCGACATAGTCAAGATGCTTTCTGACCTTAACAAGCTGCTTGAAGAAAAGCTTGTAGAGTATGACACGACCATAACGGGCATAACCGACTACATAAACGATAAATGCGATGCAAGGATAATAGTTCAGACGCTCTACAACCCCGTTGACACAAGGGAAAAGCCAAAGCTTTTTATGGCGTTTGTCAGAAGCAAGATAGATACCCTCAACGAGAAGATGATAAACAACGCAAAGGACGAGAACGGCAACGAGCGCTATGAGATAGCAGATGTTTTCACAGCCTTTGCAGGGCAGGGCGACAAGCTGACGAACATCAACCAGCTGGATATACACCCCAATGCCGACGGGCACAGAAAGATATACGAAACGCTCAGCGAGGTCATCAGACAAAAGCCCTTTACTATCAAAATAGCAAAGGAAAAGGAAGAGCAGGCAGATGATGAAAGCTCGCAGGAAGACGACAAGACCGACACAAAGACGTTGATCCTTATCGGCGGCAGCAGCGTCGTCCTCATAGCATCAGTCGTGATAGGAATTACACTTAGCAAGAAGGAAAGAAGCGAATGAGATTATTTATTGCATCGGATATACACGGCTCGGCGCTTTGGTGCAGAAAAATGCTTGACGCATTTGAGCAAAGCGGGGCACAAAGGCTAATACTGTTAGGCGACATTCTATACCACGGGCCGAGGAACGACCTGCCCGATGAGTACGACCCCAAGGCTGTTATAGCCCTGCTCAACCCGCTTAAGGACAAAATAATCGCCGTGCGTGGCAACTGCGACACCGAGGTTGACCAGATGGTGCTCGATTTCCCGATATTGGCAGACTATGCGTGGATATTAGACGGTGATGTTAGAATGCTTGCGACCCACGGGCACAAGTTCTCGCCCCAGACTCCCCCGCCGTTAAGCGAGGGTGACGTGCTGCTCTACGGGCACACGCACATTCCCGAAAACGCTGTATACTCTCATTTCAGGGCAGTTAACCCCGGCTCGGTCGCCATTCCCAAAAACGGCTCGGCTCACAGCGCAGTAATATATGAAAATGGCGAGTTCAATCACATCGAGATATAAAAAATCCCCCTTGATAGGGGGATTTTTCGTTATTACAAATAGTGTTTAGCAAATTCTATGACCTGATCATCCTCTGTCTTGCCCGAGAAGACCTTTCCCTCTATAAGCTCTGCATTGTCAGAAACGCTGTTTTTCAAAAACTGCACCGTTTTGCCAAAACCCGAGCCGCCCGATGTCGCAAACAGCACTATACGCTTGTTTGAAAAGTCATTGGCCTCTAAAAAGGTATTGACTATCGTGGGAGCGATATACCACCATACGGGGAAGCCGAGGAAGACCGTATCAACGCCCGAAAGGTCAAGCTTTTCGTTTGTTATCTCGGGGCGTGAGGATTTATCGCTCATTTCAAGCGTGGTGCGTGAGGACTTGTCACGCCAGTTGAGATCCTCCCTTGTATACGGGGTCTTGGGTGTTATTTCAATAAGCATATTGTGATGTTTTTTGACATTTTCTCAAACCCTTTCATTTATACCTTAAGCTTGCTGACCTTATCCTTAAGCGAGTTAGCCTGAACTGTAAGCTGCTCGCAGGAGGTGGCTGTATGTATTGCCGTAACTGAATTCTGTGCAACAACTTCGGAGATCTGCTCGATACCTGCCGTAGTCTGCGAGATAGCCGTCGCCTGATCGTTCGAGGTAAGTGCTATGTTATTAACAAGCTCGCTGACCTGCTCTGACATCTTTCTTACCTCTGTCATCTTTTCAGCGCTGTCATTAGCGGCCTTGAAGCCTCTGTTAACTGCACTGAGCGTCTGAGATATGAGGTCGGCAGAATCCTGCGCCGCCTGCGATGACTTGTTAGCAAGGTCAACTACCTCATCAGCAACTACAGCAAAGCCACGGCCTGCGTCGCCTGCTCTTGCCGCCTCGATAGAAGCATTGAGCGCAAGGATATTCGTCTGGAACGAGATATCCTCGATAGTCTTGATGATAGAGCTGATCTCGTTTGATTTTTCCTTGACCTCGGTGATAGCTGCGAGCATAGTCTGCATCTGCTCTTCCTGCTGATTGACACGCTCTGCGGAGGTAGCGGTAAGCTCGGCTGCGTTTCTGGCGCTCTTGGCGGCATTCTCTGCCTGCTCTGCGACCTTTGACATTGTGGTATTGAGCTCCTCAACAGCTGTAGACTGCTTAGTAGAGCCGTCTGCGAGGGCTGCCGAGTCGTTTGATATCTGACGAACACCCGTAAGAACGTCTGACGCTGCAACATTAATCTCGGTGATAAGTTTTCCGAGGGTATTGTTAATTTCAGCAAAGGAGTCATTAATCTTCTCAAAGTCGCCGTTGAACTCCATATCGTTCGAGATAGAGAAGTCGCCCTTAGCCATGCCCTGCAAGTTCTCGGTGATACTGTTGATATACTGCCGCAGCTTGCTGACAGCAAGTGACAGCGAACTTGTCATATCCTCAGTCTCATCATTGGTATACTTGACCTCGGCCTCTGAATGGATATCGCCGTAGGAAAGAAGATTAAGTCTTTCAGCTGAATATGATACCGAACGTGTTATCTTGTCAGATACCTTGAACGCTACAATTATCTCAATAACGATAAGCAATACAGCAAGACCCGCAGATATAAAGATAGCCTTATGAACGCCGTCGAGCGCTTCATCATATGAGCCTATTACGCAAAGGCTCCAGCCGTTGCTGCCCTCTATCGGCTGATAGTAAGAGCCGTGAGAATCGCCGTCAACATCTATAACGAGGTTGCCGCTGTCGCCGTTTATCATCTTTTCGGATATCTCGCCGTAAGTCTCGTCCTTATCGACGTAGTAATTCTTCTGCTCCTCAACAAGTGACGGGTCACTTGAAGCTATGACCATACCTTCCTTATCAAGAACGAGCACAAGCCTT
>CADAGC010000095.1 GCA_902787365.1 uncultured Ruminococcus sp.
AACAGAAGTTTTAGGAAGGGAGTTTGAGGGATAACCCTTTTTCAAAAGGGTTTCCCTCAATCATCATTATAGTTATTCTGTATCAGTACCCGTCTTAAAGCGGGAGCGCTTTTTTGTGCTTTCCAATTACTCAAAAAACTTGTAGATCTCATCAATTATCAGCTGCCTGTCACTTTCAGTAAGCCCAAAATACATCGGCAGCCTTACAAGACGTTCGCTTTCCCTGGTGGTGAATCTGTCCTCGCCGTGGAAGCGCCCGTACTTGATGCCCGCAGCCGCAGAGTGAAGCGGCACGTAGTGGAACACCGCACCTATCTGCTTTGACTTCATGTGTGCTATGAAGCTTGTGCGCTGCTGAAGATCTTTAAGCTTTATGTAGAAGATGTGCCCGTTGTGAACGCAGCCCTCGGGTATTACGGGAAGCTCGATAAGCTCCTTGTCTGCTAATGGGGAGAGCGCCTCAAAATAATGCTCAAAGCTTGCCACACGGTCGGCCGTTATCTCGGCAACGCTTAAAAGCTGCGGGTAAAGATACGCCGCATTGAGGTCGCTGGGCAGATAGCTGCCGCCCTTGTCTACCCAGGAATACTTGTCTATCTCGCCACGGAAAAACCGTGAACGGTCTGTGCCCTTTTCACGCAGTATCTCGGCTTTGTAAACGTCCTGCCGGTCTTTGATGATAAGTGCGCCGCCCTCGCCCATAGTCAGATTCTTAGTCTCGTGGAAGGATATGCACCCGAAGTCGCCTATAGTGCCTAAGGGTGTGCCCTTGTAGGTGCTCATAACGCATTGTGCGGCATCTTCTACGACCTTTAGATCGTGCGCCTTTGCTATCTCCATTATCCTGTCCATTTCGCAGGCAACGCCTGCATAGTGAACGGGGAATATGGCCTTTGTCTTGTCGGTTATTGCGTCTTCTATGAGGTTTTCGTCAATGTTCATCGTGTCGGGGCGAATGTCTGTGAACACGGGTGTTGCCCCTGTGAGCACCACCGCATTTGCCGTGCTTGAAAAGGTAAAGCTCGGCAGAATGACCTCGTCGCCCTCTTTAAGGCCGCATAATATCGCCGCCATGTCAAGCGACGTGCTGCCGCTTGTGGTAAGGTTGACGTGCTCTGCCCCCGTTATCTTTTTAAGCTCCTGCGAGCATAGCTTTGTGAACTTTCCGTCGCCTGAGATGTAGCCTGCCAGTGCGGCTTCACGCATATATCTGCTCGAATCTTCGAGATATACAGGTTTGTTGAAAGATATCATTGTATCACTCCTTAGACCGAGAATACGATTATTCCCGTTATGATGAGCGCAAGGGCGACACAGCGCCTTGCAGTAAGCTTTTCCTTAAAGAATATAATGCCCGCAGCCGTGATGAACAGATAGCTCGTTGAATCAAGCACTCCACCCAGAGACAGCGGCACTACACGGTACCCTATTATCGTCAGAATAGTCGCTGCAAAGAATATGCCGTAGGCTATTATGACAGGGGCGTTTAAGTATTCCTTTATGAACGAATCGGCCTTGACCGACGCACGCTTTTTGAGTATCACCTGCGAGACAGCACTTATGAAAACGCCGAACAGCACTATCAGCGAGTAGACAAAAACTTCACCTGTCATCGTTTTTCTCACCGCCCGCATATATTATTATCCCTGTGATGATGATAAGCGAGCCGATTATCTTTCTGGGGGTTATCTCTTCCGAAAAGAAAAGCCGCCCCCATATCAGCGCCCATATTATCACCACGCCCTTGTTAGAAAAAGCAGCCGTCAGCGGCATACGTTTGAGCACCTGCTGCCAGCCTATGGCATAGATGAAAAGTATAACTACCTCGCAGCCGTAGAAGAATAAAAACTTGGGGCTTAAAAAACTCTGCGCCGCCGCAAGCTTTGCAAACACCCCGCCAAAGGAAAAGACCATGAGCAGGGCATGGAGCAGCAGCAGTGTTTTTTTGTTGGTTTTAGTATCATTCACCGCATTCACCCCGGGATAGTTAAGTGTAGTATTTGCTGTAATAATTATATCACAGTATATGATATAAAGTCAAGGATTATTTAGGAATGCAAAACTATTGTGTCGGCATCGCCGACATAGGATTCAACTCTGCCTAATCCGCCCATATCGGGCGTATTTGATTTACGAAATCACCTAAATAGACGAACAATCACCAAAACAGGCCGAATGGCAATAATTGTGCATTGTGAACTGTGCATTGTGCATTGAACATCAATTGCCCAAAAAAATGTTCAAATCCTCTTGAAATGTGTTATATTTTGTGTTATAATGTATCTTGGATAATAATTCACACAAAAAGGGGAGTTTTTTTGTATGATAAAGGCTGTAGATATTTCGGGCGAGTGGCAGCTTTGCCTTGATAAGTCGGCAAGGAAAAAGATTGAAAGAATAACATTTGCCGACACTATCACCCTGCCATCCACCACCTCTTATGCGAAAAAGGGTGAGCAAAACCCCAGACGTGAAACGGGTTTTCTGACCGATACTTATAAATTCGAGGGTAATGCGTGGTTTAAAAAGACGCTGACTATCGACAAGGCGCAGGGCGGGCAGGTCTGCCTTACCTTAGAGCGTACAAGGCTTAGTGCGCTGTATATCGACGGAGAGCTTGTCGGCAGACAGAACAGCCTTAACACCCCCCACAGCTTTGACGTCACCCCCTTTGCAGACGGCGGCGAGCACGAAGCGGTCATATGCATATCAAACGTCGGCTACCCCACAGGCGGCGGCCACCTGACCTCCCGTGATACGCAGACTAACTGGAACGGCATTACGGGCAGAATGCAGCTTGAATACTCAGGCGGTGTTCAGCTGACAGACCTGCGGCTTTTTACGAATATCAATACGGGCAAGGTGACGATAAAGGGCAAGGCGAGCGAGGGCTGTACGGTAGAGGTCAAGGCCGAGAGCTTTAACAGCAAAAAGAGCCATAAGCCAAGCATTCAGCGCTTTGAGCTTAGGGGCGGCAATTTCAGCATAAAGTACGATATGGGCAGCGATTTCCTGCTCTGGGACGAGTACGAGCCTAACCTCTATAAAATGACCCTCTCGCTTGGCAAAGACAAGTATCAGCTTACATTCGGTATGCGCAGCTTTTCGCATAACGGCGGCAAGTTCACGGTAAACGGCAGGGTAACATTCCTGCGGGGCAAGCATGACGGGCTTATATTCCCGAAAACAGGCTTTGCGCCTACAGATGTAGACGAGTGGGTGAGGGTGCTTGAAATCGCCAAAAGCTACGGCATAAACCACTACCGCTTCCATACCTGCTGCCCGCCCGAGGCCTGCTTTGAAGCGGCTGACAGACTGGGCGTCTACTTGGAGCCGCAGCTGCCTTTCTGGGGCACTATCCACGCCCCCGATGAAGAGGGCTATAACGCCGAAGAGCAGGATTATCTTATCACCGAGGGCTACCGCATACTCGATAAGTTCGGCAGCCACCCGTCGTTTTGTATGTTCAGCCTCGGCAACGAGCTTTGGGGCAGTCAGGAAGAACTTAACAGGATACTTAAACTGTACAAAAAACACGACAGCAGACACCTTTATACGCAGGGGTCAAATAACTTCCAGTGGTTCCCCTCGCAGCTTGAAAATGATGATTTCTTCGTCGGCGTAAGGCTTGCAGGCGACAGGCTGCTGCGTGGCTCATACGCTATGTGCGATGCCCCGCAGGGTCATATTCAGACCAAAGCCCCCTCGACGATGACCGACTATGACTCGGCTATCCACCCCCAAAAGGCCGCACACGCCGCCGAGTCGTCAGACGGCACGGTGCAGATACAGTACGGAACTACTATGAAGACCGTCAAGGCGAGCGAAGCCGATGCCGACTTTATTCCCACAGTACCCATAGTTACCCACGAGATAGGGCAGTTTGAGACTTTCCCGAATTTTAAAGAGATTGATAAATACACAGGCTCTGTCAAAGCACGCAATTTCGAGGTTTTCAGAGAGCGGCTCGATAAGGCGGGGCTGCTGCCTTTAGCAGATGATTTCTTCCGCTGCTCGGGCGCTTTAGCGGCTGCCTGCTACAAGGAAGAGCTTGAAGCCGTGTTCCGCTCACGGCTGCTTGCGGGCTGTCAGATTCTTGATTTGCAGGATTTCACGGGGCAAGGCACAGCCCTTGTGGGTATGCTCGATGCATTTATGGACTCAAAGGGTCTTATCACCCCCGAGGAATACAGGCGCTTTTGCTCTGATGCGGTGCTTATGGCGAGGTTTGAAAAGTACGTATTCACCGCAGGGGAGAGCTTTAAGGCGCATATCGAGCTTGCATACTTCCGCCCCGATGATATCGGCGGCAGCGTGTGCGAGATAGAGCTTATAGATGATAACAGTACAAAAATATTCTCTAAAGTCAAAACGCTCGGCAAGAGAAAGGCTAACTACTACGATATAGCAGATATAGCTTTTAAGCTGCCAAAGAGCGATAAACCGCAGCGTTATACCCTTAATATCCGCATAAAGGGCACCGATATACAAAACAGCTATACTTTAACCGCTTACCCCGAATGTGATATCAACGGCTTTGAGATATTTACAAGACTGACCAAAAAAACGGACAAGCTTCTTGACGAGGGAAAGACAGTTCTGTTAGTATCTACCCCTTCCAAGAAAAACAGCATCGAGGGCACCTACTGCACGGATTTCTGGTGCTACCCGATGTTCAAATCCATATCCGATATGATGAAAAAGCCCCGCCCTGTGGGCACAATGGGGCTTATGATAGACAGCACGCATAAGGCACTCGGCGGCTTTATTACCGAGCGCCACACGACCCCCGACTGGTACGATATAGTAGAGAATTCACGCAGCGAGAAAGTTGACAGCAGCAAGGTCAACGTCATAGTTCGCACTATCGACAATTTCGAGCGAAACGCAGACCTTGCACTTCTCTATGAGTACAAAAAAAGTAACGGCAAGGTGCTGAAACTCTGCGCCGACCTTGACAGGCTGAAAGGCTCGCCGAGTGGCAGATACCTGTTATCACAGCTGGCTTTATATGCCGAAAATCAAAGCGAAGGAGGCGGAAACACTTGAACAAAAAGGAATTTTACGCAAAGCTCAAATACAAAAACACCGCCTTCGGGCTTGCCTGCTCGCTGCTGATAATCTTGGGCATCGGCTCGGCCTGCAACATCAAGCCCAAAAAGCCCCAGCCCGAGCCGTCTTCTTCCGAATCGCAGCAGGAGGAAGAGCCGAAAGAAGAGGAGAGCGCTATCCCCGACAAGAACACCTACACCCGTGGCAAGCTGGCGACGGATTTCAAGTATGTAGATGTAAGAAGCGACTCGCAGCTTCATTCGGGGCTGCTTGTGCCATACACGTTTGAGGTTGAGTATAAGGGCGAGCGCCCGAAAGACCTTGTGAGCATCTACGAATATCTTTTCAGCGAGAACAAGACACAGATAATCAACGCCCGCAGCACGCAGATATATCTTACAAAAGAAACTGCCGAGCGCTTCAACGCCCTTGCACGGGATTTCAAGGGGCAGACGGGGCTTGCAACGCTTATGATATCCGACGGCTACGTTCCCGAATCTGATGATGTCAAAAACAACGAATACTGGGATCCAAGCTACACCAAGGCCGCCAAGTGCGAGGAGCATTTCTTAGGCACGTCTATTGACCTGCTGACCTACCCTGGCGACGGCAGCTTCCCCGAATTCACGGGCGAGGACAAGTATGCGTGGGTGCTTGAAAATATGTCGCACTACGGCTTTATTCTGCGCTACCCCGAGGGCAAGGAAGATGTCACGGGGCACGAGGCGTTCAAAAACCACATACGCTACGTGGGCTATCCCGACTCGCAGATAATGTATGACAATAACTTCACCTTAGAAGAATACATCGAGGAGATAAAGAAGTACGATTACAAGAATCAGTACATTTTAACGGACATTCACGGCGGCAAATACTGCGTTTACTACGTCCCTGCCGACAAGAGCAAGACCACCAACGTGCCTATCCCCATTGACGGCGACAAGGAACTCAAATACCGCATATCCGGTGACGCCAAGGAGGGCTTTATAGTCAGCTGTATGGTGGAACAGCCTCAATAATGCATAATGCATAATTGAGGTGTCCGCCTTTGGCGGACAAATGCCCATTCGGGCTTGCACTATTACGCAATTATATAAGCGACAAACACTTTCCAAACAGGTCGATATGGTCGGATTCAAACGATTTGAATCCAACATCGCCCGCAGGGCGATACAATAATTATGCATTATGCATTTTGCATTATGCATTTTTAAGAAAGGACGGATAATATATGTTCAAAACAATAGACCTCACACCCGATTATAAAGCAGTAGGCGTTTCGCCCCGTGACTGCAAGGCGACTTTGCAGATAATCGCCCCCACTAACAACGAGGAAATGGGCAAAAGAAAGCGCCGTGCGATAGTTGTAGTTCCCGGCGGCGGGTATGATTTTGTTTCCGAGCGTGAGGCTGAGCCTGTTGCGCTCAAATTCGCAGGTGCGGGCTTTGCGGCTTTCGTGCTGCGCTATTCGGTGTATAAGAAGAAGTTCCCCACAGCTCTTTTAGAACTTGCGGCGGCAGTAAAGTATATCCGTGACAACGCAGATGAGCTTGATATCGACAAGGACAAGATATCCGTTATGGGCTTTTCGGCAGGCGGACACCTTGCTGGCTGCCTTGCAAATATGTGGAACAGCTCGACAATCACCTATGCCCTTTGCTGTAAGGCCGAGGATATCAAGGTAAACACTTCGATCCTCTGCTACCCCGTGCTCACAAGCGGCGAAAAGACCCACGAAGGCTCGATCCTTAACCTCATAGGCGAGGAGCAGGACGCCGAGCTGCGTGAATACCTCTCGCTCGAAAACCGTGTGGGCGCACACACTCCGCCTACCTTCTTATGGCATTGTGCAGACGACGGCTGTGTGCCTGTTGAGAACAGCCTTTATTATATGGATTCTCTTGTTAAGTACAAGATACCCTTTGAAGCACATATCTACCCATTCGGCGGCCACGGCCTGTCGCTTGCAAACGAGTCCACCGCCACAGGCGAATGGCACAACGTCCGTGAGTGCGAGGGCTGGGCAGATCTGGCGATAGATTTTATAAAGAGATTCTGATTTGGTGAATAATTGCGGCACCCCGAGGTTTTAAGACGGGTACTGATACAGAATAACTATAATGATGATTGAGGGAAACCCTTTTGAAAAAGGGTTATCCCTCAAACTCCCTTCCTAAAACTTCTG
>CADAGC010000096.1:0-1821 GCA_902787365.1 uncultured Ruminococcus sp.
ACGTATGCTCACAGAAGGGTCTTGTTGAGAGATTTGACTCGACTATCGGCGCAGGCACAGTGCTTATGCCTTTTGGCGGTAAATATCAGAACACACCTAACCAGGCTATGGCTGCAAAGATACCCGTTCTCGGCGGAGAGACAAAGACAGCATCTATAATGGGCTGGGGCTTCAACCCATTCGTATCTTCCGAGAGCCCTTATCACGGCGCTATTTCGGCAGTTGTTGAGTCTGTAGCAAAGGTAGTTGCCGCAGGCGGCAGTTCAACCAAGTGCTGGCTGACTTTCCAGGAATACTTTGAGAGAACACAGAACGACCCCGAAAGATGGGGACTGCCGCTTTCGGCTCTTCTTGGTGCATACAAGGCACAGATGGAGCTTGGCTTAGGCGCTATAGGCGGCAAGGACTCTATGAGCGGCACATTTGAAAACATCGACGTTCCGCCGACACTTGTTTCCTTTGCGGTATCTGTTGCAAATACTGACAATATAGTTTCCTCAGAGTTTAAGGAGACTGGCTCGACAGTTATAGTTATAACACCTGAATTTGACGAGAATAGAATTGTTAAGTGGGATTCACTTAAGGACGTATTCGCAAGAGTTGAGGCTCTTATCAAGAGCGGCAACGTCCTCTCCTGCCGCACAGTTGCATTCGGCGGCATTTCCGAGGCTATCAGCAAAATGGCATTCGGTAACAGAATAGGCTTCAAGTTCACAGAGAGAGTATCACCCACAGAGTTGTTCAGAGCCTGCTACGGCTCATTCGTTATCGAGCTTAAGAGCGGCGTCGAGACAGACGAGCGTGTTATCGGTGTGACTACAGACAGCTATACTGTAGAAACTGCCGACTACACAGTTGACCTTGACAGGATAGAAAAGCTCTGGGAGAACAAGCTTGAGCCTGTATTCCCTACAAAGATAACACAGCCTGATGAAAAGCCCAAGACTTACACATTCAAGTCAGAAAAGCACGCATCACCTGCTATAAAGGCAGCAAAGCCGAGAGTGCTTATACCCGTATTCCCCGGAACGAACTGCGAATACGACACAGCTAAGGTTTTTGAGCGTGCAGGCGCAGAGGCTAACATATTCGTTGTTAAAAACCTCACAGCACAGGCTATTGAAGAATCAGTCAACGAAATGGAAAAGCTCATCAAGCAGTCGCAGATCGTTATGCTTCCCGGCGGCTTCTCGGGCGGTGACGAGCCTGACGGCTCGGGCAAGTTTATTGTATCGTTCCTCAGAAACCCGAGGCTCACAGATGCTATACACGAGCTCTTAAAGAACAGAGACGGCCTTATGCTAGGTATATGCAACGGCTTCCAGGCACTTATAAAGCTTGGCCTTGTTCCATACGGCGAGATAAGGGATATGAGAGATGACTCACCCACGCTGACATTCAACACAATACACAGGCACCAGTCAAAAATGGTATACACAAGGATAGCTTCAAACAAGTCACCCTGGCTTGCAGGCTGCGAGGTAGGAGATATCCACTGCATACCGATTTCTCACGGCGAGGGCAGATTCGTTGCATCACCCATTGAGATAGCACAGCTTGCCGCAAACGGTCAGATTGCTACTCAGTATGTTGACTTTAATGGCGACCCGACACTTGACATACAATGCAACCCCAACACCTCTATGGATGCTATCGAGGGTATCACATCACCTGACGGCAGAGTATTCGGTAAAATGGGTCACTCCGAGAGAATCGGCGACAATGTATGCAAGAACGTTCCCGGCAACAAGAATCAGAAGATATTCGAGAGCGGCGTAAGATACTTTAAGTAATAATAAGGCTATGGGGCGAGCATATCGC
>CADAGC010000096.1:1833-8705 GCA_902787365.1 uncultured Ruminococcus sp.
AAAGATATTTCTTTTTGTTGTATTTGGATACATAGCGATAGTCAGCATTATTTGCTTTATAATGTACGGCGTTGACAAGAGCCGTGCCAAAAAAGACAAATGGCGCATCAAAGAGCAGACCCTGCTTATGACAGGCTTTATAGGCGGCGCCCCCGGCGGGCTTATCGGTATGCTTGCATTCAGACACAAGACCAAGCATTGGTATTTCTTTGTTATCAATGTGCTTTCTATCGCCCTTTGGGTATTCTTCATCGTTAAGATATACGGCAATCTCATAGATAGTTGATACATTAAGTGCTCGGTATTCGAGCGCTTATTTTTTGTCTGTCGGGGTTTACAAAAAGTTAATAATGTGGTATAATAAAAGTGTATAAGTATTTGTGAGGAGCAATCATTCTTAATGGATAACAAACCCTTTATCTTTTTTCTCAAATGCATAGTCGCAGGGCTTATAATCGGCTCGGTGATAGGCATTATAGGGCTTACGCATATTATAAAAGAGGAAAACTTTTTCTTATTTGTAAGAACACTCTTAAAGCTATGCGTAGGGCTTATTGCGGGAATAATTGACACGCTTTGCCTTTGGGCGCTGATAGTCAAGCCTATTATTGACAGAATGATACTCAAAAGCGGCATAAGCACCAAGGGCACAATAGATAGTGTAACATCAATTGCAAAGCCCGGGCAGGGAAATATTGATGATATGCACATCAAGGCAAGGTTTACATACAAGGTCAGCTATGAAGCAAATGGCAGGAAGATAACAAAGCAAATGCCGCCCACTTGCCTGACCTGCAAGGAGGAGCTTAGCAAGGTGCTGCCCTTAGAAGAGGGCGAGCAAATAGGCATTAGACACCACGAGCGCTTCCCCTCACTTTCGGTTATAGATAATGAAATACTCATCAAAGCCGCAAAGGAAGAGAGAAAACAAACGCTTATACACATTCTAATGATACCCATAATAGCGACGATAATTGCTGTTACTTTAATAATACTCATCTGAAACAAGGAGGATATTACTATGGACGAACTGATAAGATTACTAAAGCAGAATGCAAGAATGACCGATGACGAGCTTGCCGTAATGCTGGGCGTTTCGGCAGACGAGGTAAGAAAAATGATAGCAAAGCTTGAAGCTGACGGCATAATCAAGGGCTATTCTGCCATAATCGACGAGGCAGAGTATGACCCGAACAGCGTATTTGCGCTTATTGAGCTGAATGTTACCCCCCAGTCGCAGTCGGGCTATGAGGAGATAGCAAGGCAGATAGCGTCTTATGACGAGGTAGCAAGCGTAAGGCTTATGTCGGGCACTTATGACATACTTGTTGAGGTCATCGGCGCTAACATAAGAGATGTCTCGCTGTTCGTTTCGCAAAGGCTTGCAACTATAGACGCCGTACAGTCAACGGCAACGCATTTTGTGCTCAAAGCATACAAGGACAACGGCATTATCATTGACGGCGAAGAAAAGGACGAGAGGAGCTGGGTAATCTCATGATAGATTATGAGCGGCTTTTAAACGGCAAGATAAAAAACACCAAGCCCTCGGGCATAAGGAAATACTTTGATATGGCGGAAACTATGGATAACGTCATATCCTTAGGCGTGGGTGAGCCTGACTTCAAGACGCCGTGGGTTGTAAGGCAGGAAGCTATAAACATACTCGAAAGAGGCAGAACGAATTACACCGCCAATTCGGGGCTTATAGACCTCAGAAAAGAGATTTCCGCCTATATCAACAGAAAACTCGGGCTTAGCTTCGACCCCAAAAGCGAGATAATCGTAACAGTCGGCGGGTCAGAGGCTATTGACCTTGCAATAAGGTGCATTGTTGAGCCTGGTGACGAGGTGCTTATCTGCGAGCCTTCGTTTGTATGCTACAGACCTATTGCAGAGCTTGTAGGCGGCAAGGTAGTGTCTATAGAAACAAAGGCGGAGAATGAATTCAGGCTGACGGCCGACGAGCTTAAGTCCAAAATAACGGATAATACTAAACTTTTGATACTACCCTTCCCAAACAACCCAACAGGCGCTATAATGACAAGAGCTGACCTTGAAGCGATAGCAGAGGTCTTGAAAGATACGAACATAGCGGTCATCAGCGACGAGATATACAGCGAACTTACCTACGGCGAGAAGCATTGTTCCTTAGCGCAGATAGGCGATATGAGAGAGCGCACCATAATAGTTGACGGCTTTTCAAAAGCTTATGCCATGACAGGCTGGCGGCTTGGCTTTCTTGCAGGGCCAAAGCCGCTTATCGAGCAGATGTTGAAGCTTCACCAGTATGCGATAATGTCATCACCCACAGTAAGCCAGTATGCGGCGATAAAGGCGTTAAAAGAATGTGATGCCGACATAGAGAAGATGCGAAACGAATACAACGCAAGGCGCAGATACTTGGTAGATGCTTTCAATAGGCTGGGGCTTGACTGCTTCACGCCCAAGGGGGCGTTTTACGTGTTCCCCTGCATAAAGAGCACGGGGCTTACGAGTGACGAATTCTGCGAGAAGCTTATTATGAGCAAGCGTGTGGCTGTAGTGCCGGGAAATGCTTTCGGCGGGTGCGGCGAGGGCTACATAAGGGTATCATACGCATACTCTATCTCCCACCTAAAAGAAGCAATAAGGCGCATAACTGAATTCTTGGAAGAACTTAAAGGATAAAGGGTGAGCGATATGAAACGTGAGCTTGGTATAGCAAGGTGCGGACTTGCTTGTTGTCTTTGCTCGGAGAACACAGTCTGCAAGGGGTGCAAAAAGGACGGCTTTGCAGAACTGCCCTGGTGCAAGGACGCAGAGTGGTGTCAAAACAGAAAATGTGCCATAGCAAAAGACATAGCAGGCTGTTTTGAATGCAAGCCTATAGAATGTCACAAGGGCTTATATGCTGACAAGATAAAGGCAAAGGGCTTTGCAGAATATGCAAGAAGATACGGCTTAGACGAGCTTCTTGACTGCCTTGAGCGAAACGAAAAAGCAGGCATAGTCTATCACAGAGAGGGTATCCTCGGCGACTATGACGAATTTGACGATATAGAAGCCCTGATATCATTTATCAAAAGCGGCAAGCGCTGAAAACGGAGAAAGCATGAACAGGATAACAATAAAAGCATACGCCAAGATAAACCTGTTTCTTGACATAACAGGCAGGCGTGAAAACGGATACCACGAGCTTGACAGCGTGATGATGAGCGTTGGTATCGCCGACATACTGACATTTGAAAAGAAAGCCACAGCAGGCTTTGAACTTATCTGCGGCAAGGCAGGCTTTCCGCTTGATGAGAGCAACATTATATGCAAAGCGGCAAAGGCTTTGCTTGAAAAGCACTCGCCCCACGACAAAAGCGGGCTTCGCATAACAGTTGAAAAGAACATTCCCTCACAGGCGGGAATGGGCGGCGGAAGTGCTGACGGGGCAGCGGCGCTAATAGCAGTTAACGAGCTTTATGAACTGGGGCTTGATGAGAATGAGCTTATAGCTGTCGGTGCAAAGATAGGGGCAGATGTGCCTTTTTGCATAAAGGGCGGCTGCTGCATATGCAGGGGTATTGGCGAAAAACTGACAGAAATAGCCTTTGACACTCCCCTGCCAATGGTTGTTATAAAGCCTGATGCGGCGATCAGCACACCTGCGGCCTACAAGGCCTATGACGGGCTTTCGGCGCCGATTCACAAGGAGATAGCCGATATCGTGAGCGGGATTGAAAGAAATGACTGGCAGATTATCAATAGCAGCCTTTTCAATGCCTTTGAGCAGGTAGCAAACATAGATGAGATAGAAAGCGCAAAGGCTGACCTTAAGCAAAGCGGCGCAAAAGGTGTGCTGATGACAGGCAGCGGCTCGGCAGTTTTCGGGCTTTATAACAGTATGGAAAATGCTCAGAAAGCCTATGACAGCATAAAAGAAACACACAAAGAAATATACATATGCACAAGCAAGACAAAAGGAACAGAGATAATATCCGAGGGGTGAAAATATGGCACAGAAATGCAGAATATGCGGATACAGATTCAAGGCAGGAGACGGCTCGCTATGCCCCGAATGCTTTACAGCACGGGAAGAAGAGCTTAGATTTGATATAAGAGGCTCAAAGAATGATGATCTGTTCGGCAGAGGGCGCAAAGAGAGCGTAGGCGATTTTCTTGCCGACGAGATGAAGCAGGAGCTTCACGAAGATATAGAGATGAAAAAGAGCCTTGACCGTGAAGATGCAGCCAAAACAAGGAATTTCACAGCACAGGGCGGTCATGTTAAAAACGAGAGCTTTAAAGAAGCCTTTCAGGAAAGGCGCAGCAGGGACAGGTCAACCCCAGGCAGAGTTTACTCGCCGCACGACAAGGAAAAGTCTGCCGCCAAGCAAAACGGCAGCGCTAACCCTGCTGTGAACAGCTTTCTTGATTCTATTGACCCGACACTCAGACAGAGGATATACGGCGGGGCGCAGCAGCAAGACCAGTCAAAGCTTCGTTACTACCACCACAATTCTTTTCAGGACCTGACCTCAAATCAGGAGATGCTCTACGGGCTGAATGCAGGCAAAGCCCCCGATGACCCTGCAAGGCAGGCGCAGATATATAATTTTCATGCCACGAGTGCAAACCGCACCAATTACTCAAAGGGCAGCAACTCAAAAGCGGTAGCTGTTATTATCATATGTGTTGCTGTATTTATCTTCTTAGTCAATATTTTTGAAGCGATAGGCGACAGCACTTCCGATGAAGCAAACGGATCATCAAAAAGCATAAATGAAGTAAATGTAGAAGCGCCCACCAACAAAGCCAAAACCGAAGTACCAGATGACGGGCTATCTATGAATTACGGCGGCTACATTATGAGACTTTCGGGCTATGGCTACGGCAAGACGGGCATTGATGCGCTCGGCGACCCGGAATACTTAGGAAAGTCATTTCCCGCAGACGACTGGGGCAAGAAAGGCAATTTGTATGATGAGATGATACTTGAATTTGACATCACGCCGAAAGCTGATGACTCCATACTGCCCGAATTAAATTATATAAACATAGATGTTTATAATAGTGATGATAAAAGCTGTCGTTGCTTTGGTTACGATGATATTCAAATCCCAAACAGCGACAAAGAGGGAGAGTATCGTTTGACTATGACTTTTCTGATTCCGCAGGGGGCTGAGAGATATGACTTCAGTCTCTCCTATTCGAGTGAAAAGAACCCCATGGGTTTTTCAGAGCTTAAAGACGTTACCTTAGACCTTATTGACAAGCAGGGCAAAAAAGAAAAATGACAGAGCATTTACAACTACTTAGAAATTGCAGGCTGTGCCCGAGGGGGTGCGGCGTTGACAGAACAAAGGCCAAAGGCTTCTGCGGCGAGGGCGACAAAATAAGAATAGCACGCTGGAGCAGGCACTACTGGGAAGAGCCGTGCATATCCGGCAAGGAAGGCTCGGGCACGGTGTTTTTCTGCGGGTGCAGCTTAAGGTGCGTTTTTTGCCAGAATTTTGAAATATCGCAGCAAGACACGGGGTATGAGATAAGCATTAATGAGCTTGCCGAGATATTCCTCGCCTTGCAGGAAAAGGGTGCTAACAACATTAACCTTGTAAACCCCACGCATTTTGTGCCGCAGATACTATGCGCACTTGATATAGTAAAAGGCAAACTTCATATTCCCGTAGTTTACAACTGCGCAGGCTATGAGCGCATTGAAACTGTAAGGCTTCTCAAAGGGTATATCGACATATTCCTGCCCGACCTTAAATACTTTGACAGCGAGCTTGCTTTTAAGTACTCAAAGGCGAGGGATTATTATGACAATGCCATAAATGCCATTAAAGAAATGGTAAACATCACGGGAAAGCCCGAATTTGACGAACGTGGGCTGATGAAAAAGGGCGTTATCATTAGACACTTGGTACTGCCCGGCAGCAGGCACGATTCAATAAAGCTTATGGAGCTTATCGGGCAAAGCTTTGAAAAAGACGAGATACTTATAAGCCTTATGAGCCAGTTCACACCCACAAAAAACTGCGAGGGAATAAAAGAACTGTGCCGAAAGACCACGACATTTGAGTATAATTCTGTGATAAAAGCCATAGAAAAATACGGCTTTGAGGGGTATATTCAGCAAAAATCATCAGCCGAGGATGTGTATATACCGCAGTTTTTTAATGACAAAAAGGTAACATTTTTCCAGAATGATTGACAAGCGGCAATTATTGATGTATAATGGTTGTAGTGTGAGATAAGTTTAACAACAGTATATTGTTGTTTGTGTGTATAACCCTCTATGGGTGTGTTCTTTAAAAAGGAGAACTTGTTTATGTCAAAAGCACTTGGTTCAAAATATACTATAGAAACCTCTGAAAAGGCTGAGGAATACTACGAGATCGTCAAAGACCTTCTCAACAGTGATATAGTTAAGGAAATGAAAAACTACAGGCACCATTACAGCACCACCTGCTATCAGCACAGCCTGAATGTTTCATACTACAACTATGTTGTATGCAAGAAATTAGGCCTTAACTACAAGCAGGCCGCAAGAGCAGGTATGCTGCATGACCTTTTCCTCTATGACTGGAGAGTTGAGAAAAGGAAAAAGGGCGAGCTGCCCCACGGCTTTACTCACCCCAAAAAGGCGCTTGAAAACGCCAAGCAGCACTTTGACCTTGACAAGCGTGAGGAAGACATTATCATAAAGCATATGTGGCCTCTCACAGTCAAGCTGCCGAAATACCCCGAGAGCTATGTTATTGTTATGATGGACAAGTATTCGGCTATGGTCGAGCTTGGGTCATATTTCAAGGGCAAGGTCAGCAGCATTTACAAAAATGTTAAGCCTGCCAAGAGAACACATTAATACTACATAAAGCACAAAGGCGTACCCGAGG
>CADAGC010000097.1 GCA_902787365.1 uncultured Ruminococcus sp.
GCTGGTTTGCGGCGGTAAGAAAAGACCTGCCCGTGCTCTTTATCTCGGGCAGCGACGACCCCGTAGGCAACTACGGCAAGGGCGTGCAGTCGGTCTATGACAAGCTAAAGGCACAGGACTGCAACGTTGAGCTCAAGATATACGAGGGCGCACGTCACGAGCCGCTCAACGAGACAAACAAGGACGAGGTAATGGCAGATGTGCTCGATTTCTTCAACGCTGTGATAAACGGCGAGTGCAGCACCGATGAGGACTACAACGAGATAGACGAAGCCGACACAGAGAGTGCCGACGAGGAGCAGTAAACAGATGTATGCACAGGTACACACGGCGGGGCTTTTCGGGCTCAACGCCTTTCCTGTTGATGTTGAGATAGAGGCGAGCACGGGGCTTGAAAGCTTTGATATCGTAGGCCTTGCCGATGCCTCTGTAAGAGAGTCAAGAGACAGGATAAAAAGTGCCTTTCGTGTTACGGGGGTGCAGTTCCCCAAGGCGAAGGTGCTTATAAACCTTGCCCCTGCCGACACGAGAAAAACAGGCTCGGGCTTTGACCTTGCGATAACTATGGCGCTTTTGCGTGTGATGGGTGTTGTAAAGGAAGAAGTGCTTGCAGACAGTATGTTTTTCGGCGAGGTGGCGCTAAACGGCGACATTCGCCCCATAAGCGGCATACTGCCCCTTACCATACTTGCCAAAAAGCAGGGCTGCAGGCGGGTGTTCGTGCCCTATGAGAACGCCAAGGAGGCCTCATGTATAAGGGGCATAGAGGTCTACGGCGCAAAGCACATAAGGAACATGATACTCCACTTCAACGACAGGGAACTCATAGAGATAGCCAAGCCCTATGAACCAACCGACAGCAGCTTTTTCTCGTCGCTTGACTTTAAAGACGTCAAGGGTCAGCAGTCGGCAAAGTTCGCCCTTGAAATAGCGGCGGCAGGCGGCCACAATGTGCTGATGATAGGCGCACCAGGCTCGGGCAAGAGTATGCTCGCAAAGCGCATACCCTCTATCCTGCCGAAAATGACCTTTGACGAGTCGATAGAGGCCACAAACATTCACTCGGTGGCAGGTCTTGTTGATAAGGACGAGCCGCTGATAATCAGGCGGCCTTTCCGCAGCCCGCACCACACGGTATCAACAGCAGGCCTTGCAGGCGGCGGCAGCGTGCCGAGGCCGGGCGAGGTATCGCTCGCTCACGGGGGAGTGCTGTTTTTAGACGAGCTGCCCGAGTTTTCAAGGCAGGCATTAGAGCTTCTGCGCCAGCCGTTAGAAGACAAAAAGGTAACTATCGCCCGTGCGGCAGGAAGCGTTACATACCCCTGCTCGTTTATGCTCATAGCTGCTATGAACCCCTGCCCCTGCGGCTATTTCGGCCACCCGTCGGGCAGGTGCAAGTGCAGCATGAAGCAGATTCACTCATATCTCTCACGGATAAGCGGGCCTATGCTGGACAGGTTTGATCTGCACGTTGATGTGCCGAGCGTTGAATACAGCGAGCTTTCATCAGAGCTTAAGGAAGAGCCCAGCGAGGCTATAAGACAGCGTGTGCAGGCTGCCCGTGACATACAGAACAAGCGCTTTGAGGGCACGGCCATTACCTGCAACGCAAACATCACATCAGACCTTATGAGCGAGGTGTGCGTGATGAACGACAAGGCAAAGGATATGCTTGGCAAGGTGTTTGACAAGCTGGGGCTTTCTGCGAGAGCGTATGACAAGATACTGAAAGTCGCACGCACGCTTGCCGACATGGCAGGGCGTGAGGTCATAGACTCAAAGGACATAGGCAGCGCCGTACAGTTTCGCAGCCTTGACAGAAAATACTGGAGTAATTAGCGCTCTTACGCCGATATAATAATGATCGGCTTGTGCAGCAGGTAAATAAGATCGCCCCCGAGGAACAACTCGGGGGCATTTGTCTGCCTTGTTAAATCACAAAAAATGCTGTCAGGCTGATCGCCAAAAACAAAGCGCCTGCTATCATCTCTGCTATTTCCTCCTTGATATTGGGGCGGTAGATGTATGAAGGGTCGTTCGGGTCGAAGCGAATCTCGCAGATATCGCCTATTGCAGGGGCGTTGCGCTCGAACACGCCCTCTCTTGTGACGTAGAGAAAATCGCCTATCTCATACTGCCAGGTGGGGCAGTAGATGTTGTAGTGATGAGTTCTGCCCATGCCGTCCTTGCGGCTGTCAAAGTGTATATCCTCATAGATGCACTTTGCCATAATAGTCTGCGAGCAGCGTGACATTTTTGATGTGTGCCTTATGAGCGGCACGGTGAGCATCAGCAGGCCTATCACCGCAAAGCATATAACTATCAGCCTTATTATATCCCACTGCGAGATCGACACACCGCCGCCCGTTTCACGGTTATAGACTATCATAGCGGGTATGGCTATCATCAGCGCCCCCGCCACCGGCATAAGAAGAAGGGGCAGCGAGTCTAACGATATGCCGTCCTTCATCACCGCAATTGTGCCTATCACAAAGAACACCAAGCCGAGTGTTGCTATGCACAGCACCTTATCTATCTGTGCGAACACCGCCATTGATATTATAGCGCCGATAAAGAACGCTATGATGAAAAACGCCTTGATGCCTGCGTGGGGGTCTTCACGCTCGGCTTCTGCCTTTTTTCGCTCCTCCTCGGTAGCGCCGTTTATTATCGTCTGCTTGCCCTGAGGGTTTTCAATAGAGTCTACCATATCCTGATAGCTGAAAGTCTTGAGCCTCTCGCCGTTTTTGTTGGTGCGCATTGTGGTTTTACTCCTTGTCTGAAATATTTACGGGTGTCTCGCTGTCTGTATGTGTATCATTCTCATCTGTTTGTTCGGCAGCTTGCGGCTCGCGCATTTTTTTCATCTTTTGGTCGGCAACATACCCCAAAGCACAGCCGAAGCTCTCTGAAACAAAAATGATAAAGAACAAAAACATATTTCCAAGACCGCTAAAACCGTATGTTTTTATGGGTGTGATCTCAAGATCAAAAGTCAAAAAACACATTATTGCAAAGGAAATCATCCAATGTATACCCAATGTGGGCTTTGCAAATGTGACTGCAAATGAGACGAGAAATAACACAAGTGACAAAGCAGTAAGGCTTAGTCTGTTTTTTCCGTGAGAAAGATTATGCATACCATAGATAAACAGTATGTTGGCTATGTAGGTCAGTATTATGATGAGGATACGGTAGCGCTTTGGGAGGGTTATCATAGGCTTTTGCTCCTTTGGTCTGTATTGGTTTTGGGCTATGCTATTACATCACCAACGGTGTATTGTTCTATAAGTATATTACGCTCGTCTCTTATATTGCTATTAAACACCTGTATACCTTCGTTATCGGGGGCTTCGGGATATTTTCGCTGATGATAATATCCAAGTTCGTATTGTTTACCGGTACTTGTTGACACGCCGTTAAATGTCACGCTCAGGGAGGAATCGAGTATCACGCCGTTTTTGTCGATATATAGTCTTTCAGTCGGAAAGGTCAGATACTCAAATGATACTATCTCGCCGTCTATTTGGTCATAAAAGTCAGCCCATAGCTTATCAAGGTCATACCTCGCCGCGATCTTCTTTGAAAACAGGGCATTGAGCTTGGCGGTATCTTTTGCTTTGAGTAATTCAAATATATCCTGCGCTTCGTCTTTTTCAAGTTGAGTCGGGTCTGTCTTTTCGAGTAATTCAGCGTTCTCACTTTCAAGCTCCGATACGGTGCTGCCGAGCGTTTCCTTTAGCTTATCGACTGCTCCGCACCCCACACACGACATCGCAACAGCCGCCGCAAGCACAAGAGAGGTGATTTGTTTTAGCATTTTCGTCTCCTTTATGTGTTTCTATGTTTTATCATCAAACCAATTATAGCACATTCCCGTCCATTTTTCAAGCGAAATGCCAAAAACAAGCCGCCCAAACGCAAAAAAATCAGCTAAAACCGCTGAAAGAGAAAAAATATGAGATTTTTTTCAAAAAAGGCTTGACAACTGCCCAGATATGGTGTATAATAGTATAGCAATCGGGGTGTGGCGCAGATGGTAGCGCGCTACCTTGGGGTGGTAGAGGCCGTGGGTTCAAGTCCCGTCACTCCGACCAGCGGAAAACCGCGTAGATACGTCGTTTCAGAGCAATCTGAGACGGCGCATTTTTTTGCCCAAAATGGCTCCAGGGCACTACTCAGGGCACTATTGGCAAAATGCCGGAAATCAAGAGCTGTTGGACGTTATATAAAACCGCATATCAGCGCTGTTTTGTGAATTATTGAGTTTGCTCGGCTGTTTGGTCGATTCTTATGTGTATAGGCTAATATTTTTATATATCAGACCATATGTATTCGTAAAATGTCATAGGTATAAGGATGATTTGACTCAAAAATGATAGCCTATGGTTTCATTTTATAGGTAACGTCAAGCAGATGCGTTCAGCCAATGGTAGAGGCCACAGCGATTACAGCAATTGTTTAAAAAGCCTAAAAGTGCGTAATTGCGTTATTTGCATAGATAAGTGCGATATATATTACGAATAAAAAACTATCTGCGGGCACTACTAAGGGCACTATTGACTTTTATAGTACAGAATAAACAAGAAAAAGAGCAGGGCTTTCGCCTTGCTATTCTTTGTTATTGCTTTTATTGTGCCATTCCTATGTCTATCATATGGTTTTCTTCTTCGTCGATCATATTGGTTAGTATTGTTGCAGCTTCAGCATCAGCATCTGTCAGATAATGCAGATATTTCTGTGTTGTTTCAATTTCGGAGTGACCGAGCCTTGCCTGTACCTGTCTGATGTTTACACCGCCGTATAGCAATAGCGTTGCTGAGGTATGGCGCAGACTATGCAGTTTTCTGTGTTTTAGTCCATGTTTCTTTAGAAACAATCTGAATTGCTTTGTAGGTGTTTGGGGATTCATTATCTCACCATTCCATTGGGTAAACACCCACTCGTCACCAATCCATTTGTTGCCGAGTCGCTTCTTTTCGTTTTCGTAATGCTCCTGAAGCATCTTGACAAGCTGTATGCAGTGCTGATTAACAGTCACGGTCCTTATCTCATAATCCTTTGGCGGCTTTATGGTTATTGGCTGATCTTTTAGTTTTACAGCAGCTCTTGATATAGTAAGCTGACAGCGCTCATAATCAAAGTCGCTGAATTTGAGAGCTGCAAGCTCGCCTCGCCTTGCTCCTGTTATTATAGCAAGCTGAATAAAAGTTTGAAACATAAGATCCTCTTCGGTCAGGCATTTGAGCATTTCGGTCGCTTCTGATTTTGTGAATATCTCTATCTTAGGATTTACTACTCTGGGAATCGTTAGCTTTTCTCCTTTTGCAGGGTTATTGGCTATTATCTCCAGCTTTAATGCAAGCTTGAAAATGGATTGCAATACCGTCAGATATCTTCTTATAGTGCTCGGAGATAGCTTGTCTGTTTCGTTTGTAGGCGAACCATGTTCCGGGTCTATTTCCATAAGATGATTAATAAAGCCTTGTATATGTGTTGTTTTGATATCCTGCATCTTTTTTCTGCCAAAGTAAGGAATCAGCAGACGGTCTATTATTCTGTTGTAGAATTGGAGTGTCAGTGGCGATATGCTCACCTTTATAACATCTCTGTATGTTGGAATAAAGTCACTAAATGTAACACTTTGGTTTACTACGTTGTTGCCTGAACGACATTCTTCCTCAAAAATAAGGGCTTGGCGAGATAGTTCTTTTTCAATTTGCCTTGGAGTCATGCCCGGTTCAGGTATCCATGTTTTCATAAATGATTTGAGACGCTTGCCATTTTCGTCATATCCTCTGCTGACTCTTATACGATAGGAGATTATTTCTCCTTTGCTGTTTGTTCGCTTTTCTATGTTTGCCACCTGTTTTTCACTGCCTTTCTGACACACAATAATACTACAAAAGCATGGTCTTTCCCGAGCCGTTTCTGCCTATCAGCCCGTGGATCTTGCCCTCCTCAAAGGTCACGTTTATGTGCTTTAGTATCTCCGTTTTCGATAGGGTAAGGTTTACGTCTTTGACTTCGATTATGTTCATTTTCACACCTCACATCGCAATTTCTGTTACGTTGTCGTAGTTGAATTTCTTTATGCTTATCAGACAGAACACCGTCAGCCCGACTATCATCGTGCAGAGATAAAACACCGAAAACTCCATTGTCACAACAGGCTGTCTGAAATACTTGGTGTAGTGCAGCCAGATTATGCTGTTTGCCATTGGCATTGACCACATCAGATTTGTTTTTATCGAGCAGAGTGCTGTGCCTATTGATATGATCGCCGCACAAGCCACAAAGCCTGCGGTCTTTTTCTTGACGATAGAGAACGAAAGCAGGATAAGTCCTAAGATAAGCAGATACGCAAACACAAGCAAATAACTGCGTATTGCTGCGCTGTATATCGAGAGCTGATTGTATAAATTCTCCGGCAATAGCTGCACGCCGAAATTGCCTGCCTTGTCGGGGAAAACTATCTTGTACTGCGTTGCAACCTTTCTCTCGCTTACAGAAAGGAAGTGAGACCGGAGGTCAAGTTCAGAGTTATCTATCGTCATAAAGACAAGTTCAGCATAAGCGAGATGTGTAGATGCTTTGAAGTATCCCGCAGCGGTTACTATGGCTTTGTAAATCGCATGGGCAAGCCTGCAAAGGATCTGGAACTGTCTGAACTTATTCGTGAGTGT
>CADAGC010000098.1 GCA_902787365.1 uncultured Ruminococcus sp.
AGACGCTCACGGTCTTTGTCAATGCGCTCTTTCGTCATAGCGCCGAGGGGCTCAAAGCGCCCACGAATTATCTGCGTTTCTTTATTATCAAGTATTGATAAGTCAAGGGCTTCTATCTGGCCGCAGAGTTTTTCCCTGCCTTTGAGGTCAAGCTCATCATAAAACCGCAGAAGATGCTCCTGCCCCTTGTCAGTCAGCTTTTTTTTTACGTCGATCGGGGGCTTGGGCTTGTCGCCTATTATGGCATATTCAAATATTATATCAAAGCCTGTGACTTCAAGTATATCCTGCACCGTGTCGTTTACGTTTATCAGCTTGAAGCTGCCGTGCTTTTTGCGCATATTCCTGTACACGCTCAAAAACACCCTCAGCCCTGCCGAGGATATATATTCTATCTCACTTGCATCAAGTATTATCTCATTATGCTTGTCTGCAAGGGCATTAAGTTTATCCAGAAGCTGCTGCGAGTTATTTATATCGACCCTGCCCGAAGGCTTTACGGTGACGATCTGCTTATCCTTTGAGAGAGTATTCTTTATTTTCATTAGCCTGCCCTCCTGAGCATTAATAACTTATTAATAATATAATATCACAAACCCGCCCCTATGTCAAGCTAAAAGGTGCTGCGCCCGCACATAAAAAAACTCGCCCACACCCTTGCGGGCATGAGCGAGCTGTGATTTATTTCCCTTTGAGGAGGGTGGAAGTTATTATGTCTTAAACAACGCCCTGAGCCTTCATAGCCTCAGCAACCTTAAGGAAGCCTGCTATGTTAGCGCCTGCGATGAGGTCATCGCCGAGACCGTACTCGTGAGCTGCGTCAATAGAAGACTTGAAGATGTTCTTCATGATCTGGTGGAGCTTCTGGTCTACTTCCTCAGCTGTCCAGTTATATCTCATGGAGTTCTGGCTCATCTCAAGACCGGAAACTGCAACGCCGCCTGCGTTAACAGCCTTTGAAGGAGCAACGATAGCGCCGTTCTCCTTGAGGTATGTTACAGCCTCAGCTGTTGTAGGCATATTGGAAACCTCAACATAGTACTTAACGCCGTTAGCGATGATGTTCTTAGCATCATCAAGTGTTACCTCGTTCTGAGTAGCGCAAGGCATTACGATGTCAACCTTCTGCTCCCAGGGCTTCTTGCCTGCGAAGAAGGGAACGCCGAACTTGTCAGCATAATCCTGTGCTCTGTTTCTGCAGGAAGCTCTCATTTCGAGGAGGTAATCTACCTTCTCGCCTGTGATACCGTCTGCATCATAGATGTAGCCGTCAGGACCGGAGATAGTTACTACCTTACCGCCAAGCTCGTTAACCTTCTTGATAGTACCCCAAGCAACGTTGCCGAAGCCCGATACTGCGAAAGTCTTGCCCTTGATGCTGTCGCCGAAGTGCTCGAGCATCTCAACTGTATAATAAACTGCACCGTAACCTGTAGCCTCAGGTCTGATGAGCGAGCCGCCGTACTGCATACCCTTACCTGTGAGCACGCCTACGAACTCGTTTCTGATTCTCTTGTACTGGCCGAAGAGGTAGCCGATCTCTCTGCCGCCTACGCCGATATCACCGGCAGGAACGTCTGTGTCAGCGCCGATGTGCTTGCAAAGCTCTGTCATAAAGCTCTGGCAGAATCTCATGACCTCAGCGTCAGACTTGCCCTGGGGGTCAAAGTCAGAACCGCCCTTGCCGCCGCCCATGGGGAGGGAAGTAAGGCTGTTCTTGAAGATCTGCTCGAAACCTAAGAACTTGATTACAGATGCACATACTGTGGGGTGGAATCTAAGACCGCCCTTGTAAGGACCGATAGCAGAGTTGAACTGTACTCTGAAGCCTCTGTTGACCTGTACCTTGCCGTTGTCATCAACCCACGGAACACGGAACATTACCTGTCTCTCAGGCTCAACAACTCTGTCGAAAACGCCTGCGTCGATAAGATCCTGTCTCTTGTCAGCTACAGGAACAAGGCTCTCCAGAACCTCATAAACTGCCTGGTGGAATTCCTTCTCACCGGGGTTTCTCTTCTCGACCTGCTCGTATACCTTCTGGAGGTATTCATTCTTAAGTGCCATTGTAAAAACTCCCATCATATATTTTACTTTGTTGCCTTAAAGCTTAAACGTTTTAAACCCTTTGGCAATCAATGAATATATTATATCACATCACTTTTGATTTTGCAAGCCCATTTTAGCAAAAATTCAGAATTTTATGTTTGTTTACAATTTTGTCCTATAATATGTCATTTTATTAGGGTATTTTGAAGTGTAAATTGCAGTCTATAAAATATTTCCTGCATTTTCGAGGCCGTTTGCAGGAAATTCTTGCATATTTCGGCGGGCGGTTTTCCAAAACAGACGGCTTATCAATTTTTCTTCTCTCCCCTCTTGAAAAGAGAGCGCTAATATGGTATAATAGATGTATATTATATGAAAGGACGTAACCGATATGAACGATTGCCTTTTTTGCAAGATAGTAAAGGGTGAGATACCCTCCACAAAGATATATGAGGACGAGACTGTGTATGTGTTTGAGGACATTGCGCCCACAGCACCCACACACTACCTCGTTATACCCAAAGAGCATATCTCGAAGCTTGATGAGATAAACGAGACAAACAGCGCAGTTATCTCCCACATCTATGAGGTCATCGCCAAAATAGCCAAGGACAAGGGGCTTGATGAGGGCTTCAGAGTAGTATCAAACTGCGGCGAGAGTGCAGGGCAGAGCGTGTTCCACATTCACTTCCACCTGTTAGCAGGCAGACCGCTTGCATGGCCTGCAGGCTGATATGATACGCAAGACCTGCTGTGCGCTGCTCCCCTTTCAGGCGGGGCTTTTAGCCGCTTTCTTTATGGGCGGTACGGCGTGGGTGGCTGTTTTCCCTGTAATGGGAATAGCTATGCTTATTTTCGGCTTTTGCAGGTCAATAAGATACTACACCGCCGTTATCTCCCTGTCATTTTGCGCAGGGCTTGCGGCAAGCTGCGCCTACACGGCGCTCACCTATGAAAAAATCATAGCCTTTGACGGGCAGAGCGTTTCCGTCAAGGGCTATGTTTATGATAGAAAAGAGTATGACAGCGGCAGCTGCCGCATTATCGTCAGGGGCAGCATCGACGGCGGGCAGAGCACATCTGTGGGGTTTTACATTGATAAGGGCGATTATGACCGCCTTACCTACGGCGATGATGTGACAGTCTGCGGAGTTGTATACAAAATAACAGACAGTATCTCTTATCAGAGCGAGCGCTCGTCAAAGGCAAACGGCGTGTTTCTGCGGGGCGGCAAAGCCGAGCGAATAATCATCGGCGGCAGCAACTCTCACCCGATATTT
This sequence comes from uncultured Ruminococcus sp., assembly GCA_902787365.1. Lineage (GTDB taxonomy): Bacteria > Bacillota > Clostridia > Oscillospirales > Ruminococcaceae > NK3A76. The sequence goes on from CADAGC010000098.1 coordinate 3,330, forward strand.
TGCTTTGCAAGGCAGCTTCGTGACAAGGCACGCAACGCTTTAGCCGACAAGGGCGGCGAGGGCGGCAAGTACTTGGGCGCTATGATATGCGGCGACAGAAGCGGCGTTGACGATAACATTTCCGAGGAAATGTACCGTGCAGGCATAGGCCACATATTCGCTTTCTCGGGCACGCATATCGTTATAATGATCTCAGCGGTATCGGTGATACTTGAAGCTATAAGCAAGCGGCGGCTTTTAAACGTATCGCTTCTGCTCTTTGTGACCTGGGGACTTGTGCTCTTTTCGGGGCTTAGTGTTTCGGCGATAAGGGCAGCTATAATGATGAGTGTTCTGCTTATCTCCACCCTCGCAAAGCAAAAGAGCGACCCGCTGACTGCCCTTGCGATCGCAGGGTTTATGATAAGCGCTATCTCGCCCTACTGCGTGGCATCAAACTCATTCATTCTCTCATTCGGCGGCTCGTTTGCCTGCTCGTTCTATGCCGACGCTTTGGGCGAGCGGCTGCACAAAGACAAGACCTACCCGCCCACAGGCATTAAGCGCACCCTCATAACTGTATTCTGTGCCGGGCTTTTGCTAATGCCGATAAACGGCCTTCTGTTCGGCAGGGTGTCTGTCATATCGCCTATAACTAACCTATTGATGATACCCGTATGCTCTTTGTGCATGATAGTTGCACTTTTGGGGCTGCTGCTGTCATTTATTCCCGTGATATCGGGGGCTTTTATATGGTATGCTTCACTTATGCTAAGGGGCTGCATGGTGTTTACAGGGGCGCTGTCACGGCTGCCCTTTGCAAGTATCTGCACCTACCATATCGCCGCCAAGGCCGCTATGGTGATGATAAGCGCTCTGCCGATAATAATAATGATACTCCCCTGCAAAAAGTATATACTATTTATTATGTATAGCTTTTCGGCGGCGGTGATGATAGCTGTATCAATGATAGTCAGCTACACCGAGCGAGACAGGCTGCACCTTATAATATACAGCTGCAAAGACAGCGAAGCTTTGATAGCCTATGACACCGAGGGTACTGTATTTGCATCATATGACGGCGGGCGGCTTTGCTTTGAGGCCTTTGAGAAGTGCTTTCTCACCCGTGGGCTTAGTGAGCTTGACGGTGTGGTGTGTGCAGGCAGCATACCCGATATGCCGCTGATGACCGACAGCGGCACATCATACAGCAGCGAACACTTTGAAAGCTCCGCCTTAGGCCGCACTCAAATCAAAAAAGACAGCATAACATACACCATTGATAACGAAAGTGTTGTCATAGAAGACAAAAAGTTGTATAATAGTATAGACGGATATGTTTACGACCTCAGCGACGGGGCAATTGAAATAATTCTTGACAAAGGCAGCAGCGGCTGCACAGTAAGGAGGCTTGACAATGGCTTTGATAACACCCTCTGACCTTAACAAGCGTGTTTCACAGGGAGACGAGAGGCTATTCTTTTTCTACGGGCGTGACACGGGCAATATGGAGCGCTTTACCAAAAAGCTGATAGCCAAGCTTGTGCCCAAAGACGCACAGACGCTAAACTTCCACCCATTTGATGCCAAAAATCTCGACACCGCCGAGCTTTCTGATGCAGTTTTGGCTGTTCCTATGTTTGCACAGCGTGTGTGCGCATACATTCCGGGGTTTGATGCAAATGCACTTTCGGCAGAGCAGATAGAGTCGATAAAGACGATACTCTCCGACATTCCCGACACGACGACCGTGGTAATATGCGCTGACGGCGAAAAGGTGTTCAAGACCAAAAAGGCGCTGAGCCCCAAGAACAAGGCCTTTGCAGACTTCTGTGCAAAGATAGGCACGGCCTGCGACTTTGCCTACAGGCGTGCGGGCGATATGGGCAAATTTATCGCCGCCGAGCTTGCTAAAACAGGCTCGCAGATATCAAACTACGATGCGCAGTATCTTGCTAACAGGCTTCTGAGCGACACCGCACTCATAGAAAACGAGATAGGCAAGCTCTCAGCCTACGCTGACGGCGCACCTGTGACCCGTGAGATGATAGACCTGCTCGTTACCCCGAAGATTGAATCAGACGGCTTTGCGCTTGCGATAAACATTCTGAAAGGGAATGCGAAATTTGTCTTTGAGCGGATAGACGAGCTCGTATCTCAAAGGCACGAAGCTATAGAAATACTCGGCACTATATCATACTCAATAGCAGACATATATAGAGCCAAGCTCGGGCGCTCGTCGGGCAAGTCGGCGGCTGACATAATTAAGGACTTTGACTACCCCGCATACAAGAAATTCGCCGTTGAAAATGCATTCGGAGACGCCAGCCGCATATCAAACGACAGGATAAGAAAGACCCTCTCGATCCTCTGCGAGACTGACCTTGCATTGAAGACAAAGGGCTTTGCAAAGGGCGGGGACATCTTAGCCCTTGAGGAATGCTGTGCAAAATGCATGGCGATAAGAAACTGAGGACACAAAAGCTATGGAAAAGCTTAAGATAGACAAGCCCATAATAGTTGAGGGCAGATATGACAAAAACAAGCTAAGCTCGTTCATTGACGGGGTCATAATCGTAACGGACGGGTTTTCGGTCTACGGCGATGATGAGCTTAAAGACTACATAAGAAAATGCGCCAAGGAAACGGGCATAATAATACTCACCGACTCTGACAGCGCAGGCTTTCGCATAAGGGGCTACATAAAAGGCTTGTGCCCCGAGGGCGAGATAATAAACGTCTATACGCCCGACATCTTCGGCAAGGAAAAGCGCAAGGACGCCCCCTCGAAAGAGGGCAAGCTTGGTGTCGAGGGTATCGACATAAACACCCTGCGGCAGGCCTTTGAGCGTGCAGGGGTCTTGGGCGGCTCACGCAAAACGGCGGGGCTTACAAAGCTTGACCTTTACGAAGCAGGGCTGACAGGCCGCCCAGACTCGGCGGCAAGGCGGCAGGCGTTATACAAAAAGCTCTCCCTCCCTTCCCGTACAACGCCAAATGCGCTGCTCGACATACTTAACGCAGGCTACACAAGGGAAGAGTTTGAAAATATGGTAAACTCTCTGCCCGATTGACAGGCAGGCTTCAAATCTTACATATTACATCTGAAAGGGGGCAGAAAACAAAATGTCAATGTCATCAATAACATTTCTATATTTCTTTCTGCCTCTGTTTATGGGGGCATATGCGCTCACGCCCAAAAAGCACCGTGCAAAGGCTCTGCTT
>CADAGC010000099.1 GCA_902787365.1 uncultured Ruminococcus sp.
TAATGTATCCAGTCACAGCCTGCCTGCTCGGCACGGCTGATATCTCTGCCCATTTCGGAAAAATCACACGAAAGCAGCGAAGCAGAAATGATAGTACTCATAAAATGATTCCTTTCTATGCCTGTTCATCAAGTGTAAGACCGTATGCAGGGAGAAACTCCAAAAGGAATTCCTCGGCCTCTGTGCAGTTAAGATTATGAATAGCTTGAAGCGTTGAGCTTTCAGCTCTAATAAAATCATTGTTGCCCATATTGCTCTCGTCGATACACTTTATAAGGGCAGATATCTTATCAGCAGCCTTTACAAGCTTCCAAAGCTCCTCTTCCTCTTGCGTAGGAACAAAAAGTGGCTCATATTCGTCTTTAAGGTCATCAGGCAGATAGCTTAAAAGCTTATTCTTTGCATTTTCCTCTATCTCGCCGTAGGCATCTCTTATCTCAGGGTTATAATACTTTATAGGTGTGGGAAGATCGCCCGTGATTATCTCTGTGCAGTCGTGATACATAGCAAGCAAAGCACAGCGCTCGGGATTGACATTACCATTATGCCTTTTATTCTTCATCAATGCGAGAACATGGGCAATATATGCCGTTTCAAGAGTATGCTCACTAAGATTTTCCTGAATAGTGTTACGCATGAGCGCCCAGCGGTTGATATACTTCATTCTGGAAATAACTGCAAAAAAATTGTTTTTCATAAGCTTTTACCTCATAAAAAATGGCGGATAGATATAATATCCGCCATATCTTTGTTAATGTGCAACTACGCTCAGAAGAACGCCCGCCGCAACTGCCGAACCGATAACGCCCGCAACATTCGGACCCATAGCGTGCATGAGCAGATAGTTTGTGGGAACAGTCTCCTGACCGACCTTCTGAGATACTCTTGCTGCCATAGGAACAGCCGAAACGCCTGCCGAGCCGATAAGAGGATTGATCTTACCGCCTGTTGCAACGCACATAAGCTTACCGAGAAGCACGCCGCAGGCAGTACCTATGCTGAATGCGATAACGCCGAGGATTATAACCTTTGCAAATGAAATAGTCATTATAGAGCTTGCAGTTGTTGTAGCACCAACTGTTGTGCCAAGGAATATTGTGATTATATTCATAAGCTCATTCTGTGCAGTCTTAGCAATTCTGTCGCAGACACCGCTTTCCTTTAAAAGGTTGCCGAACATAAGCATACCAACCAGCGGAGCAGCAGAGGGTATCATAAGTGCTATAACGCAGGTAACAAGTATAGGGAAGAGTATCTTCTCTACCTTTGAAACAGGCCTTAACTGACCCATTACAATAGAACGCTCTTTCTTAGTTGTCAGAGCTCTCATTATAGGCGGCTGAATGATAGGCACGAGCGCCATATATGTATAAGCTGCAAGTGCTATTGTACCAACGCCTATAGAGTCTTTATTTGAAAGAAGAATTGACGAAACATAAATAGCTGTAGGGCCGTCAGCACCGCCGATGATAGCGATAGAGCCGCACTCAGCAGCTGTCATACCAAGAGCAGCAGCACCGATAAACGTAAAGAATATACCGCCCTGAGCAGCGGCACCCAAAAGGAAGCTCTTGGGGTTAGCTATAAGGGGACCAAAGTCAGTCATAGCGCCGATACCTAAGAATATCAACGGAGGATATATTTGCAGCTTAACACCCATATACAAGATATCAAGCAACCCGCCGTGTTGCAATATATGCCCGTAGTCTATGTAGTGGGAATTCTCTACCCCATCCTCAACAACAGTCTTATATACCCAGAAATCGGGGTGATAAAGCCCTGCCTCGGGGAGGTTTGTAAGAAGCATACCGAATGATATAGGCAAAAGCAGCAGCGGCTCAAAGCCCTTTGCTATAGCCAGATACATAAATAAGAATGAAATTAGTATCATTACAAGATTTTTCCAGCCACCCTCAACGAAGAAGCCGGCAAGTCCGGAGGTATTTGCAAGTTCTGCAATAGTACCCAAAAACTGATCCATTATCTCACTATCCTTTCAAACGCAGTAGTCTTTATTAAAAAGGTCTTGTAAGCTCTGCCCTTGCAGCAGATGACCATGCATTAGAGCTGCCATTCGAGCCGCCCGCTCTTTTTATTCTGGCAACTCTGAGCTTCTTGCCACTTGCAGCGCCATAAGCAGATATAGCTGCCATTATGACCGCTACCGTTTCTTCTTCTATGCCGCTTTCTACTACAGCAGCAGGTGCAGGCTTAGGTGCGGCAGGCTTTACAGGCACTTCGGGCTTCTTTTCAACCTCTTTGGCAGCCTTTGCAGCCGCAGCTTTTTCAACCTTGCTCTTATTTACGCTTTCAAATATTTTTCCGTAAAGCATAACAAGCAGAATAAGTATTACAAGCCCTGCAAAAACAACGCTTATACCTGTAAGGACTACAGCCACAACATCAAGTGCATCATAGTCGTTGCCGCTTAACTGCTTGCCAAACAAGGATAATGAATTTATATCCATATTTATACTCCTTTTAATGATATTTGTTCCTTTTCATCAGAACATCACTTATAATTATTATACTACAAATCAAAAAAAAATACAAGCCCTTGCGGTGTTATTTTTTTAACATAATAAAAACTTTTTTACTCGTTTTTCTTTACATAAACAAATTATACCACGATTGACGGAAAGAATAAAATGTGCTATAATAATAAAAAATAATAAGGAGAATCACACAATGAGCGAAAAGCTGTTAGAAAAAATGCTTGCATGGCTTGAACATATGGGGCCTTTGTTCCTTGAAGCTGCTGTTATACTGCTTGTAGGCAAGATAACCGCAAAGCTTGTTCTTAAAATAATGGCAAGGGGCCTTAAGAACAAACACATAGATAATACAGCACACACCTTTATGATGTCGATAGTCAAAACGCTTATCTACATATTTGCTATAATCATGGCGCTTTCGGCTTTGAATGTTCCGATGTCGTCAATTGTGGCTACAGTCGGTGCTGCGGGTCTTACCTTAGGTCTTGCGCTTCAAGGCAGCCTTTCAAATGTTGCGGGCGGCTTTGTTATTCTTTTCTCAAAGCCCTTCCAATGCGGCGACTATGTTGCCATTAATAACAACGAGGGCTATGTCACGGCCATATCGATACTTTATACACGGATTCTCACTATAGACAATAAGGCTGTTTTCATTCCCAATGGCACGGTATCAAGCTCAACGATAACCAATTTCACCAAAGAAAAGCACAGACGTCTTGAATTGACATTCTCAATATCCTATCCGAGTGACTTTGACAGGGCCTGTGAGGTCATAAAACAGGTAATCGAGAGCTCTCCCCTATCTCTTGATACTCCCGCAAAGCCCCTTATAGTCATGTCTGATCATGCCGACAGCGCAATAAAGATACTAACCCGAACATGGGTAAAGACAGAGGATTACTGGGATTTCAGATATTATATGTTTGAACACGTTAAAAAGGAATTTGATAAAAACGGCATTGAGATACCCTATAATCACGTTGATGTAACACTTATCAACAAATAACAGATAACGGCACAGGTAATAATAGCCTGTGCCGTTTATTCTTCGTAGTATTCGCTGTCGTGGTCTTCTTCATACTCATCATCAGCAAGCTTCTTGGGCGTAATGCATATTGACACACATATCACCGTTTCAAAGCCGATAGATTTTAAAAGCCCCGCACACATATCAAGCGTTGAGCCTGTTGTGAAAACATCATCTGCAAGAATACACACCTTTTCCCATGGCTCTCTCGCTCTATTTCCGAGGGTATATGTATTCTTTGCAGCGTCTCTTCTCTCGCTGCCTGTAAGTTCATGCTGCTGGGTCTGGGACTTCTTATGCACAAGCATACCGCCCACCACAGGCACATGAAGCGCCTCGGAAAGAACAGCCGCATACCTCTCGGCCTGGTTATAACCACGCTTATACTCCTTTGAAGGATACATAGGAACATATGTAATACAGTCGATCTTATCCTGCAAGCCGTATTTTTCAAGCTGTTTGTAGATGTAAGGCGCACAGTATTCGGCAAGATTAAAGGCATATCTTCTTTTTATATTATAAATGCCCTTTTTACCCTTGCCCTCATACCAAAGTGCAGCCAATACATAGTCATAATTATGGTCGTTCTCGCATTGTTCATCGGGCTTATGCTTTCTTCCGCACCTGCCGCACAGATCACCCTCTTTTATCAAGGGCATATCTTTGCTGCATTCTTCACAGATGACCTTATCCCACCTTATACAACGCATACAAACAGGGCATCTGTTGGGAAACAAAAGATCAAGAAGAAACCTTTTAGTCCGTTTCGTAAATATCTGCTTCATCGCCGTCCTGCTCCTTAAGCATATCTTTCAGACAAGTAAAACGCTGATTCTTTATGTTATTGTTTATCATAAACTCCACACGCTTGCTTGAACCTACGATTATCAAAAGCTTTTTCGCCCTCGTCACGGCAGTATATAAAAGATTTCTGTAATACAACTTATCATACCCTGTAAATACCGTGAGTATAACCGCATCAAACTCGCTACCCTGGCTTTTATGAACGGTGACAGCATATGCGAGCTCAATATTTTCAAGCATCTGATAATTATAAACGGCAACACGCCCGTCAAAGTCGATTACGGCTGTCTTTAAGAACTTATTTATTGATACGATATGCCCTATATCGCCGTTAAATATGCCTGTTCCCTGCTCTTTCTTGTCGCCTATTTCCTTAGCCCAGACGATATCATAGTCATTCTTGGTCTGCATTACCTTATCGCCCGTGCGGAAAGTATATGTAAACGCCTTTATCTCGCTCTTTTTACTGCTTGGCGGGTTTAATTCGCTTTGCAGCTTTTTATTAAGCTCGATTGTTCCTGCGCCGCTCTTTTTAGTGGGAGAAAGAACCTGAATATCAGCTAACGGGTCAAAGCCGTAAGCGCTCGGCAGCCTTTCCTTGCAAAGCTCGACAACAAGCTGCTGAATACCACTTTGGTCGAGCCTCTGCATAAAGAAGAAATCCTTATTATCCTTACCAACAAGGTCTATCATCTCGCCGCCGACTATCTTATGGGCATTTGTGACTATAGCACTCTCCCTTGCCTGACGGAATATCTCGGTAAGCCTTACAACAGGCATTACCCCGCTGTCAATAATATCTCCGAGAACATTTCCTGCCCCTACCGACGGAAGCTGATCGCTGTCACCCACAAGTATTAGCTTGCAGCTTATCGGAATAGCACGCAGCAAAGCCTCAAACAACTCGGAATCAACCATTGACATCTCGTCTATTATCATAACATCACAGTCAAGCAGATTAGTTTCATTATGTAAAAAAATAAGATTGCCGTCTGCTCCATGCCCGACTTCAAGAAGCCTGTGTATGGTTTTCGCTTCATACCCTGTAAGATCTGATATTCTTTTTGCAGCTCTGCCTGTAGGTGCTGCGATAAGAACAGCCAAAGTCTGCTGCTCAAAAAGCGATATCATAGCATTAAGAGTTGTTGTCTTGCCAGTTCCCGGGCCGCCGGTAAGTACAAGAAAACCCTTGGAAAGTGCGAGATTTATTGCTTCTCTCTGCTTGTCAGCATATTCTATATCGTTTACCTGCTCATCAATATCTATTATCGAGGAATAATCTGTTCCCGTATCATAAGAAATACTGCTCATAATACTCAATCTTCGTGCGATATAATCCTCAGCCGTATAGTATCTTTTTAGAGCAACATATGGCTTTTTATCTCTGAAATGATAATACATTTCTTCTTCGTCGATCTGCTCATCAAGCGCTGTAGCAAACAGTTTCTCATCAATGTTAAGGAATTTACAGCACACCTTTTTTAGACCCGAAATCGGCACACAGGTATGACCCGCAGCGGCGTTTTCTTTAAGCACATACTTTATGCCTGCGGAAATCCTGTTTTTGTCGTCAATGCTTATACCAAGCTTTTCGGCGATATTATCGCATACATCAAATTCAAGGCCGATATCGTCTTCGGCAAGAATAAAAGGATTCTTGCTTATATACTCCTTAGCATAATTCCCCCAGCGCTTCCACGCTCTTACGCTGTAAACCGTCTGAACACCAAGCTCATTCATATACATCATAAGCGTTCGTGCCGCAAAGTTTTCTTTAAGATCTTTGTTTATCGACTTAGCCTCTCTGCTTGAAATACCGCTTATCTCAGTAAGTCTTTGGGGGTCGTTTTCGATGATATCAAGTGTATCCTCACCGAATTTATCTACTATCTTTTTAGCGAGCACACGGCCTATGCCCTTAATGATACCGCTTGAAAGGTATTTTTGTATAGCGCCTATTGTTTCGGGAAGAGAGCTGACACACATCATGGCATTAAACTGATGACCGACTCGCCAACATCAATAAGACCCAGCTCACCGACGGCAGTAACAGGCTCATTATCAACATCAAGCAAAGCCACAATATAGCCGTTATCGGGGTTTTTATACTGTATATCCTCAACAGTACCTTTAATTCTGATAACGTCATCTGATAGAGTATTATTCATTTGATCCTGTCCTTTTTGTCAAATAGTCATCAAGCTCACTCAATAAAACATAATCTACATTTTCAAACCCGTCACAAAGCTCCCAAAAGCTTTCTCTGTATGTTTTATCCACGATTATTATCCCTCTTACGCCGTTTTTGCCGGCAAGTGTCTGCTCATAATAGATCTCTCTGATCCTTTTTTGTGTTTTCTTTATATCGGCATCGGCATTGATGAGCATTACAAAGAATTCATTACTCACCTTTGTGGAAACGCTGAACATCTTAAGCACAAACAATGATATAAACAAAACAAATAAATAAAGCATAACAACATAGATATAATACATATTCATCACCTGTATATTCTATGCCTGTATGTTGTTATCTGTTAACGCTTTTATAAAAACACCGCAAGGCTTTTATCCTTGCGGTGAACTATTTGATCTTATGAGTTCTTCTTAGCTTCAATATCAGCAAGAGCATCTCTTCTTGAAAGATTTATTCTGCCCTGCTCGTCTATCTCCATTACCTTTACAACGACCTCGTCACCAACAGAAACAACGTCCTCAACCTTGCCGACTCTCTGTTTGTCAAGCTTGGAAATATGCACAAGACCTTCCTTGCCGGGTGCGATCTCAACAAAAGCACCAAATGTCATCAGTCTTGTTACCTTGCCCCTGTAGATAGCACCTATCTCAGGATCGTTGCCGATAGTATTAATTATAAAGATAGCCTGCTTAGCCTTTTCGAGATCAAGACCGGAAACAAATACATTACCGTCCTCGTTGATGTCGATCTTAACATCACACTCAGCGCTGATCTTCTGTATAACCTTACCGCCCGAGCCGATAACTTCACGGATCTTGTCAACAGGCACCTTGGTTGTGAGCATCTTGGGTGCCCACTTGTTAACTGTAGGTCTAACCTCAGGTATAGCCTTAAGCATTATCTCGTTAAGGATATACATTCTTGCCTTGTATGTCTTTTCAAAGGCCTCTGCGATGATATCATATGTAAGACCGTCAACCTTGATATCAACCTGGATAGCTGTGATACCGTTCTTAGTACCGCCAACCTTAAAGTCCATATCGCCGTAGAAGTCTTCAAGACCCTGGATATCTACCATTGTCATATAGCTGCCGTCTTCCTTAGTGATAAGACCGCAGGAGATACCTGCAACAGGCTCCTTGATCGGAACACCTGCGTCCATAAGAGCAAGTGTAGAGCCGCAGATCGAACCCTGCGATGTAGAGCCGTTAGAGGAAAGAACTTCAGATACGCATCTTATAGCATAAGGGAACTCCTCAACAGAAGGAAGAACAGGCACGATAGCTCTTTCAGCAAGTGCGCCGTGACCTATCTCACGTCTGCCGGGGCCTCTGGAAGGCTTTGTTTCACCAACAGAGTAAGACGGGAAGTTGTACTGGTGCATATATCTCTTGGAAGTCTCTTCATCAAGGCCGTCAAGCTTCTGTGCGTCAGATACAGGGCCGAGTGTAGCAATTGTCATTACCTGTGTCTGGCCTCTTGTGAACATACCCGAGCCGTGTACTCTGGGAAGAAGGCCAACTTCAGCAGCAAGAGGACGGATCTCGTCAATACCTCTGCCGTCAACTCTCTTGCCCTCATAGAGCCAGTCTCTAACTATATTCTTCTGAAGCTTATACATAACCTCACCGATAATCTCGGGAAGATTTTCATACTTCTCAGAGAACTTTTCAAGTACTTCGTCCTGAATAGGAACAAGTCTTGCGTCTCTAACATTCTTATCATCTGTGTCAAGTGCATACTTAAGCTTATCGCCTACTTCAGCATTGATCTCATCGAGCATATCGTGGTCGAGCTCCTGAGATTCAAACTCAAACTTGGGCTTACCAATCTGCGCCTTTATATCATTGATGAAAGCTACCATTTTCTTTATCTCGGCATGACCGAACTTGATAGCATCGAGCATAAGCTCATTGGGTATCTCCTTAGCGCCTGCTTCGATCATAACTATCTTCTCAGCAGAGCCTGCAACTGTGAGGTTGAGGTCATTCTTAGCTCTCTGCTCGAGTGTGGGGTTAAGAACGAGTTCACCGTCAACATAGCCTACGTTGATAGAAGCAACAGGGCCATTCCACGGGATATCGGAAATAGAAAGTGCGATAGATGTAGCTATCATACCTGCGATCTCGGGAGAGTTATCGGGGTCAACAGCCATAACTGTCATAACAACAGATACATCGTTTCTCATATCCTTGGGGAAGAGAGGTCTGATAGGTCTGTCAACGCATCTTGAAGTGAGTATAGCCTTCTCGGAAGCCTTGCCCTCACGCTTTGTGAACGAGCCGGGTATACGGCCTACAGAATACATCTTCTCCTCAAAATCAACTGAGAGCGGGAAAAAATCAACGCCCTCTCTGGGCTTAGCACTTGCTGTAACGTTGCCGAGAACGACTGTCTCGCCGTATCTTACAAGGCAGGAGCCGTTTGCAAGGCCGCACATTTTGCCTGTTTCAACAACTACAGGTCTGCCGGCGTATGTTGTTTCAAAAGTCCTGAAATTTTCAAACATTTTTTAGTCCTCCGTTTTTGATTCTGCCGGTCAAGACTTTAGCAATAAATACAGCACACAAGCATTATGCGCTCTATTTAATGCTAATACCTTTTCCGGCGCAGTTTTTTAATAAACACCGAAAGGCAAAGGCGACAGCTCGCCCTTGCCTCCCGTGATTATTGCGAATTAACCTCTTATACCGAGCTTCTCGATGATAGCTCTGTATCTGTTAATGTCCTTCTTCTTGAGGTAAGCAAGAAGGTTTCTTCTTTTACCGATCATCTGGAACATACCTCTTCTGGAGTGATGATCGTTCTTGTGAGTCTTGAGGTGCTCAGTAAGGTCAGCGATTCTCTTGGAGAGGATAGCTATCTGTACCTCAGGCGAGCCTGTGTCTTTCTCACTTGTTCTGTTAGCTTCGATAACAGCTGTCTTTTCTTCTTTTCTCATCATGGTGTTTTACCCCTTTCATGAATACTGTCCAACGTAAAAGGGTACGGCAGGTAAAACTCCCCTTAGGGGCTTGACCCGTACTCTGTTGCGTGGTCTTATATAATATTGCTGTGTTACCACAACAAATATTATTATACTATATTAAAGCACGCTTGTAAATAGAGTTTACAAAGAATTTACAATTATTTGCACTTATGCTCCTTACCCGCAGTAAGCGTGTTCTTCATAAGCATAGCAATAGTCATAGGCCCAACGCCGCCGGGAACGGGCGTTATGAAAGAAGCCTTGTCCCTGCAATCCTCAAAATCAACATCGCCGCAAAGCTTACCATTCTCATCTCTGTTCATACCAACGTCGATAACAACAGCACCCTCCTTGATGTATTCCTTGGTTATCATCTTTGCTCTGCCGACTGCGGCAACGAGAATATCAGCTCTCGATGTAACCTCTGCAAGATTCTTAGTCTTTGAGTGGCATACGGTAACTGTGCCGTTTTTATGTAAAAGCAGCATAGCCTGCGGCTTGCCAACTATATTGCTCCTGCCGATAACAACACACTCCTTGCCTGCTATCTCAGTGCCTGTTGAAGCGATAAGCTCCATAACGCCCGCAGGTGTGCAGGGAAGGAAGCTGTAATCGCCTATCATTATCTTGCCCACATTTACAGGGTGGAACGCATCAACGTCCTTGTCAGGGCGTATATTGTCGATTATCACCTTGTCATTTATATGCTTGGGCACAGGAAGCTGAACAAGAATACCGTCAACCTTGTCGTCCTTATT
>CADAGC010000100.1 GCA_902787365.1 uncultured Ruminococcus sp.
AAAAGAGAGGGCGTTGGCAAGGGAACGTTTTATTATCGGATGAAATGATATTAAGTCACATTCATTTTATCGTCATATAATAATGATTTATCGACGCTTTTTATCGTCACCGTTGATAAAGGTGTGACGATAAAAACGTTGCATATTTTGCAATGGTTGAGTTATTCTTTAAACTTAATAACGATATTATACATGATTTGATGTATAAAATTATATATTATCGGGAGATTATCATAATGACTATTAAAAAGAAGCTTTTTATATGTATACCATTGATATGTATATTTGTTTTAATCGCTGTTGCTATGGTGACAAGGGTAAAGAACTATAATGGTGTTTACCATGATGGAGAAGCTGATAACGAATATCTTGATGTGTATGATCTGCGATTGCTTGAAATCATACAAGATGAAGACCAGAAAGAATACTTAGAATCTATAACAGTTGATATGATAAAAGAAGCATTCTCAACCAATGGAGAGAGCAGCAAGTATTCAGATGTCATCTCAAAAAAATATATGAAATCATTAGACCCAAAGCCCTCATATCCTGACTACGAATATGAACTTGGTACAGTAGATGTATATTGTCTTGTTAACAATGATAAAGCAATTGTTTTTATGACGAGCGATAACGAAGTATCCGGTAATAAACTCACTTGCAATAAAGTCTATCAGAAAAAAGAAATATATGACAGAGTGTATTTTGCTAAAGAGAATAATACTTGGGTAGTTAAAAGTGTTTGCATTCCTGCATAATTTTTTTTTGAAGAAATACAATAATAAATCCCCTCAACATCACACGATGTCGAGGGGATTAGCTGTTTAGGTGAATGATCTGTTGATAACGATCGCAGCCATATCAGGTATCTATCCAAGAATTTGTACGCAAGTTCGGGCCATTTTTAATGGTAAATCGGTGGTAAAGCCCTATTTGGAATGCCTTGAAACCTCGTAATTACGGAGTTTGCGAAGATTGGCGCAAATATTGCCGTGGCAGACGAACATGATTTTTAGCATATCCAAAACGCCCCCTCACCGCCTCTTGACCCTGCTCATAACTCTCGTTATCAGCGGCATCAGCGGGCGCACGAAAACAACGCATACGACAGCCGTAATAAGCAGCTCCATAAGTAAATAGCCCCTCGGGCGGAACTCTGTGAGCAGACACATAGCAAGCATAAGCGCCGTGCCTGCAAAGCTTATCAGCGGCCTGCATTTAAAGGGCACAAATCGCCTTGCATCAACGATCCTGATGACATAGCACAGAAAATAGCTGAGAAACGTCGCAAGCGCCGCACCCTGTATACCCATTATGGGAATAAGCACGGCGTTGAGTATGATGTTTTATATGCACACCGCAAGAATGGTTATATTGGTGTGCTGCGTGGCGGTGTATATGCTTGCTAAAAACAGATCAAGACAGGTGAACACCGCCGCTGCTATCAGAAGCGGTGTGAAGATATAAGCCACCCTGTATTCGGGGTAGACGCTGTAGTTTATCAATACCGCCGACAGCGGCTTGACAAACAGTATAAGCCCTGCCCCGCCTATGAAAAGCAGCGCCTCGTATGCGCTGTAGACCTTTTCGTAGAAGATGTTCCTGTCCTCCGACTCGTTCTCGGTTATGGCTGACATATTCCACGCCTGAAAGAAGATAGTCGAGAGCATAGAGATCAGATTCGGTATCTTGGTGGCGGCAGAATATATGCCTGCGTCCTCGTCGCCCCTTATGCCGCCGATAAACAGCTGGTCGGAAAAACCCGTGAACGTCCACATCACCGTGGTGGGTATAAGGGGTATGCAAAATCTAAGCATTACCTTGCCAAGCTCTAAGCTGAATGCATCAGCCCTGAGATATTTCCTCAGCCCTGCGGCAAAGTATAAAAACACCGCCGAGCAAAGGTCTGAAAGAATGGTCGAGAGCATAAAGCCACGCACGCCCATTCCCATATGGCTGATAAAAACTATGTTGAAGGCAAGCAGCAGCAAAGTCGTGAGTATGCCGTCAAAGGAAAAGAGCCGCACAAGCTCCCTCGCCCTTACAAACTGCGAGCATTGCGCACGCACGCTTGATGTGAAAATGTATACGATAAGAAGCACCGTATAGCTTTCAAGCGACGAGAAAAGCGGTATGAAGTGAATAAGCGGCACTATCACCACCATAGGCACAAGCCCCATAAAGGTCATTATAGACGAGGTGGTGAAGATCTCGGTCTTGTCGTAGTTTTTGTCAAGGCCGTAGCGAATTACTGCCTCACGCAAAGACAGCGTGAACACGGGTATCAGAAACAAAGCAAGCGTTTCAAGCAGCGTTTTGGTGTAAAGATGTGAGGGGCTTATGTGCTTTGTGTAAAGGTTGTTGAGCAGCAGCGATATTATCTTTGAGCCGAAGCTGCCGATAGTGAAGATGACCGTGTTAAAGGCAAGGTTTTTGTATTTATCCATTGTCTTTTATAAGTTCTGCGGGTATGAGCGAAGGGTCAAAAAGCACCTCCGAGCGGTTATCAACTATGAGCTTGTGCTCCTTAAGCTCGCCCGTGAGCTTGTCGTAGGTGTCTTTGTATATCTTTGACACACGGTAGTAACTCTCGCCCTCTTTTTCAAAGTGATGACCCTCTTCGGATATCTCATAGCGCTCGGGGAAAGGCTTCTTTGCCCTTATCTCGCAGTAGAGGTTATCATCATCGCAGTAGGTGAGCAGCTGTATATCCTGCTCGGTGTCATTTCTGAAGCGGTAGTCTTCGTAGTTGTAGTTTACCGAGGTGCCCGCACTGAGAGGAACTCTTACACCGCCCTCATCGGGTGCCAAAGCATCAGAATGCATATGGAACTCTGTATCAGTAAGTGGGCTTTGAAGTGCCGCCTTGTGAATGGTGTTTGCAAGGTTGCAAAGCCCGCCGCCAAGCCCCTTGGTCAGCTTGCCGAGTATTATAACTCTGCCCTCTTTATAGCCCTTTTTGGCGGTTGTATTGCCCACACGTCTCCAGAACGAGAATGTCTCGCCCGGGCGTATAACAAGGCCGTTTATGCTCTCGCAGGCAAGGCGTATGTTGTGCGCCTTGTTCTCCTGTGTCACAGGGTCAATGTCCTTGCCCCTTTTGATAAGGTGCGAGCTGCAAGACGCTATCAGCACGGGGAAATTTCTCTTGCACCTGCCCCTTGCATAGATAACGTCCTCACGCATATTGCGAATATGTCTGAGCATTATATTTTTCTTTTCCGAGATAGCGTATGTAGTGGGGCTTATCTCGCAAAATAGCTTTCTCTGTTTTTTCGGCATATTATCAGCCCTCTCATTGTCAGCGGTCACTCCCGCAGAATTTCTTTTTTCTACCCTGTAGGCCGCAAGCACACCTTTTTCTATGTACCTCTTGAAGCCTATCCACTTCTCCCCTTCTGCGGGTATAAAGTGAACGAGTATTGATTGCAGCCCTGCACCGTTTGCACCTATTATATCGACAAACATCTGGTCGCCGATTACGACTGTTTCATTCTTCTCGGTGCCGAGGATCGCAATGGCTTTCTCATAGCCCTCCTTGTCGGGCTTCTGAGCATCGCACACATAGGGCGTGTCGATATTCTTTATAAAGCGCAGCACCCTCGGCTCGTCATTATCTGTGAGAATAACGGTCTTAAGGCCAATGCTGTGAAGCGTCACAAAAAGCTGCTCGGCCTGCGGCGTTGCATCATCGCCGTGGTGAACAAGGGTGTTGTCAAGGTCAAAGATTATTCCCCTTATACCCTTGTCAAACAAGACCTGATAATCTATATCATAAGCGCTCTTTGCATACTCTGTGGGATAGTATCTGTCAAACATATGCAGGCTCCTTCATATAGTCGATAACTGTGTCTATCTGCTTGTCAAAGCCCTCGCCGAAGTCGCCGTCAAAGAAAGCGCTGCCGATAGTGAAATAGCGGGGAGATGCCTGCTTTATCTCATCAAGGCGGGCTGTGCTGTCAACGCTGCCTGCTATGCACACGGGTGCATCGACTTCGCTTACAAAGCGTCTTAAAAGCTCGCTTGCATCACCCGTATAGCGGTAGGCAAGCAGGTCAATGCCGTAAGCGCCCTTTCTTATGCACTCGTTAGCGTCAGCTATCATTTTATCTATATCTCCGTCAAGCACCGAGGGGCGGTCGTATACCTCGCCTACAAAGGGCATATACTTTATTCCGTGCTCTTTGCAAAGCTCGTTGACCGAGTCAAAGAACACCGTTCCCATAAGCATATCAACGCCGCAGTCCACGGCCATTTTTGCACCTTCAAGGCATTTTTCCTCGTCATAGGCTATTACTTCAAGGGCGGTCTTTTTGCCGCTGCGCTTCATATTATTATAAAGCTCCTTCATCTTATCAAGCGGCAGGGGCGCTTCCTTAAAGCCCCAGTACTGCGCAGATGTATCCTTGCAGCTATCAAATATCTCGGCGGCATTTGCAACTGTCTTGTCATTATAAGTAAGCATTACTATTAGTGAGGTCGATTTCTCCATTGATATCACCTGTCCCTTTTCATTTTTAAACATAATGATACATTATATATTATACCATATTGTTATTATTTTGTCAAATTTCAGAGTTTTTCGTCAAAAAAAGAAAATACTCTGCACCCATATGACATCTGGCAGGGTATTACTTATGAAAACGCCAAAAACAAGGCACAATTTAAGGAGGAAATAATTATGAGACCTTTTAACGAACTTATAAACGTTGATGATTGGGATTACGAGCATATCCACAAAAGAGGCATAGAGCAAAACCACGCTGTTCATGCAGCATATGATGAAATGAATGGCGCCGAAAAAATCGAGGCTGTTAAGGAATATCTATTTGTAAGAGCATACAAGGAAGAGGGCATAAAAGACCCGAATCAGCTTGCTTTCCTTTACAATGAGCTGAACAAAGAAGATAGCCCTATATGGCTCATGGCAAAATCCATGGCAGGACCCGGCGCTGTATCTTCCGGTGATAGATACGATGCGCTCCATTCAAAGTATTTTGAGGACGCTGTATTCGGCTCTGCCAAAGACGGCTACAACCACATCTCGCAGAAAGAAGCAGGCGATTACTACAACAAAGCCATTGAACATGACGGCCTGTTCGAGCTCAACCGCAAGCACAAGAGAATACCTAAAGACCGTGAGCCTGTGTTCAAGACCGTTTCGCAGAAGAAGTATGATGAGTATGTAAAGCTCAGAGGCACATCAATAAAGGCTTATGATAAAGCAAATAAGTTCAAGAAAGATTTCTCCAAGCTCAATGAAGAGCTTTTGGAAGATATCGAAGTGCTTTTAAAGGATAATGCTACCCGTGAAAAGGCAAAGCCCGACAAGCGCTCGGAAACTTACAAGAACTTTGTAAAGGCGGCCGAGGACTACAAAAAGGCCGTCAAGAGCGGCAAGGCAGCCGAGATAAGCGGGGCACTTGAAGAGCTTACAAGCAGAGCAAACACATATAAGTTTGACCACAAGGGCTTTACAAAGGGCAACATCGGCATGGGCCGCACACGCTACAATATCTCTGACAGAATAGCAAGCAAGTCAAGCAAGGTGCTTGACCTTGAGGGCGATTTCAAGAGCCTTTTCGGCAACGAGATGAAACACGACCCTGACAAGAAGCTCACCGAATACTACGACCTCGCTGATGTAAAGTACGGCAAGAGCGCTTGTATCAAGGAATCGTGGGACAGGCTAAACCGTTCATACAGCGATGCACTCAACAAGAATGTAATAGGCAAGGTAAACCTCGGCTTTACAGGCAAGAATGGCATACCCTCAAACGGCTCCGAGCAGCAGCATTTTGATGAGCAGAAAGAGCTTCTCATCGACGCCGCAGCAAAGGCACTCGCCATAAACACCCTCAGCACAACTATTCAGAGCAACATCGACACTTTCAAGAACACCGAGTATAAGGTGGCTGACCGTGACAAGCTCGCACAAGAATCAAACAATTTACACAAGATGTCAAAGCACGCCATAAAGGAAAGCGCTATAAACACCCTCGCAGACCAGCTTAAGGGCAGAGAGGATTTCCAGCGTCTTATGAGCGAGCAGACCAAGGACTGGAACGCTATGAAAGCCCTTGCAAATACCCTTAAGTCGGGCAAGACAGGGCTTCTTAAGAACGAACTCAACAAGCACACCGAGGCAGTTGCCAACGAGGAAAAGGTCAAGGAGGAGCAGGTGCAGAAGCAGCTCAACGCCCCCCAGCAGGAAAAGCCCAAGTTCTATAACATCAATGAGCTTTGATAACAGCATAGTTTCAGACCCGTGTTTTTCGCACGGGTCTTTTTGCGCTTAAGAGATTATTGATTGAATTACTCGCCGATTTGTGATATAATACTATCAAAGGAGCTGATAGCCATGTCGATATGGAACCCTTGGCACGGGTGCAAAAAAATAAGCCCGGGCTGTGCCAACTGCTACGTCTACCGCCGTGATGAGAGCATAGGCAAGGACGCATCAATAGTTTCAAAGACCAACGACTACGACCTGCCGCTTAAGAAAAACAGGCAGGGCGGCTATAAGCTTGACTGCTCGGGGGGCGTGGTGTTCACCTGCATGACATCTGATTTCTTTCTTGACGAGGCTGACGACTGGCGGCAGGGCTGCTGGGATATGATAAGACAGCGGCAGGATCTTCACTTTCACATCATCACCAAGCGCATCGACCGCTTTGAAAAATGCCTCCCTCCCGACTGGGGCGAGGGGTGGGATAACGTGACGATATGCAGCACCTGCGAAGACCAGGCAAGGGCTGACTACCGCCTGCCCATACTGCTTAGCCTGCCCATAAAGCACCGTGAAGTAATTTGCGAGCCTATGCTTGGCGAGATAAATATGGAAAAGCACCTCGCAACAGGGCTGATAGAGCACGTCACCTGCGGCGGCGAGTCGGGCAGCGGCGCAAGACCATGCCACTTTAGCTGGATACAGGAGGTAAGACGTGAGTGTGTACGCAGCGCTGTGCCTTTTACCTTTAAGCAGACGGGGGCTGTGTTCATCAAGGAGGGCAGAGTTTACCATATCGAGCGCAAACTGCAAATGCCCCAGGCGCAAAAATCGGGCTACAGCTATATCCCGAACATGGGGCTTGCCGAGCAGATAAAATACACCCTGCCCGACAGACAGCAGCTCTTTGCAAGGCTTGGCAGGTCGGCTTTCAGAAGCCGATTTTACCTTACCGATAAAGACAAAGCCTACGTCAGGGAAAAAGGCCTTGACACAGTTCGCCGCCATGCGCAGGATATAGTCGCAAAGCGCCTGTCAGCCGAGAATCCTGCAAACGACGGCAAGCAGACACCTATGAAAGGCCACCCCGTTTTCATAGCGCAGCACGCCACCGCCTGCTGCTGCCGTGGCTGCCTTGAAAAGTGGCATAACATTCCCTCGGGCAAGGTGCTCACAAGCGATGAGCAAGCCTACATAACAGATGTTTTGATTGAATGGATAGCTTCAAGACTATAGCATAAAAACCCGCCCTGTTTTAAGACGGGTAATGATACAGAATATCTATGACGATCCATTGAGGGAAACCCTTTTGAAAAAGGGTTTCCCTCAAACTCCCTTCCTAAAACTTCTGTTTTTGTTTTTGCGTGGGATAGCTTGACTTTTAAAGTTTCAGCTGTCCCACGCATTTTGCTATGTCGGGA
>CADAGC010000101.1 GCA_902787365.1 uncultured Ruminococcus sp.
AAAGGCCACGGACTTCTTGCCCTCGGGGATGGGCTTTCCGGTGTAGATGTCAAACAGCTTGACCTCCTTCACCAGACCCTTGCCGCCCCGGCGGATGGTGTCCTCCAGCTCCGCCACCGGCAGAGCGGCGTCGCAAACCACGGCAATATCACGCTCCACAGCGGGGAACTTGGGCAGCGGCTTGTAGGTCTTGACGGGTACGCAGCTTTCCATAAGCTCGGGCACGCATATCTTTGCGATATAAAGGCGCTCCTTGACCTTGTAGTTTTCAGATACCTCGGGATGAAGCTCGCCGAATATACCGACCTCTCTGCCCTCGCTTGTCTTTATAACAGCTACTCTGCCGGGGTGGAATGAAGCCTTTTCTGCGAATGTGCAGTCATCACCGGGGCGTGTTATCTCATAGTCTTCAAGGCCTGCTTTGTCAAGCAGCTCTGTGAGCATACCCTTAAGCTCGAAGAACTTCTGCGGCTCCTCGCTGTCATACATACCAACGCAAAGCCTTACAGGCTCCTTGGGAAGAACCTCGCCCTCTACGGGGATATACTCGTTGCCAAGCTCAAAGAGAGTAGCGGCCTTGTTGCGGTAGTTGATGTTTCTTACCAGAACTTCGCACATTGAGGGAACGATAGATGTTCTCATAACGCTTGTGTCTTCGCCCAGCGGGTTAGAGATAACTACCGTGTTTCTTAATGCGCTGTCAGCTGGCAGAGCTATCTTGTCAAAATACTTGGGGCTGATGAACGAGAATGTCTCACACTCGCTTGCGCCGAGGGCGAGCATATTTCTTCTCAGCTTTCTCTCAAACACCTGCTTGGGGGTCAGCTGTGCCTGTGCAACACCTCTGATGATAGTAGAGGGTATCTTGTTGTAGCCGTAGAGCCTTGCAACTTCCTCTGCGATGTCAGCCTTGCAGCCGATATCTATTCTGAAGTAAGGCGCATAAACTCTGCCGTCCTTGACTTCAAGTTCTAAGGAGTGGAGATATTTAATCATATCCTCTTCGGGAATGTCAGTGCCGAGGAAATTATTTATCCATTTGCTGTCAAACTCAACGCTGTCGGGTGTCTTGTCGGAATAATCCTCATCGGTGTATTCTCTTACCACCTCGCCTGCGCCAAGCTGCTCAACAAGCTCAAACGCTCTCATAAGTGCGTGGTAGGTGTTCTCGGCGTTAAGGCCTTTCTCATAGCGGGCGGAAGCGTCAGTTCTCATACCCAGCTTTTTAGCGGTAGTTCTTACAGAAGCGCCGTCAAAGTTAGCCGACTCGAATACTACGGTGTTTGTATCCTCCATAATGCCGCTGTACTCACCGCCCATAACGCCTGCTACGGCTACTGGCTTCTTCTCGTCAGCGATAACGAGCATTTCTTCCGAAAGCTCACGCTCGATGCCGTCAAGGGTCGTAATCTTCTCGCCAGCCTTGGCGTTTCTTATCCTT
Source organism: uncultured Ruminococcus sp. (assembly GCA_902787365.1). Classification (GTDB taxonomy): domain Bacteria; phylum Bacillota; class Clostridia; order Oscillospirales; family Ruminococcaceae; genus NK3A76. The sequence continues at coordinate 1,442 of CADAGC010000101.1, forward strand.
ATCTTGCCGCCCTCGATGTAGCGAATATCGAATGCGTGCATAGGGCTGCCGTATTCGAGCATTACAAAGTTTGTGATATCAACGAGATTGTTGATAGGTCTTACGCCGCAGGCACGAAGACGCTCTCTGAGCCAGCGGGGCGAGGGCTCTATCTTTACATTCTTGACGATACCGCCCATATAACGGGGGCAGAGCTTTGTATTCTCTATCTTGATGTCAACATAATCAGATGTCTTGCCGTCTATGCCCTTGTATTCAGGCTTTTTGATATTAAGGGGCAGGCCGAATGTTGCGGCTGTCTCTCTTGCAAGGCCTATTACAGACAGGCAGTCGGGGCGGTTAGAGGTTATCTCGAACTCCACCTTTGTATCGTCAAAGCCGATAGCTTTCTTTATGTCCATACCTATCGTCTTGTCAACATCATCGCCCAAGATGAATATGCCGTCTTCTATCGCATAGGGGAAGTCATTTACAGTAAGGCCAAGCTCGGCAACAGAGCAGAGCATACCGTTTGAAGCAACGCCTCTCAGCTTGCCCTTGGTTATCTTTACCTGCTTGCCCTCGTGAAGAACTGTTGACTTGTGCTTTGCAACGGGCACAAAGTCGCCCTGCTTGACATTCTGCGCACCTGTAACTATCTGCACAGGCTCGCCCTCGCCCACGTCAATCTGTGTTATGAACATATGGTCAGAATCGGGGTGGCGCTCTATTTCAAGCACCTTACCTACTACCACGTTTGAGAGGTAGTCGCCCTCCTCCTCATAGCACTCGACCTTTGAGCCCGATATCGTAAGTGCTGATACGAATTCCTTTATCGGTACATCTATATCTACATAATCTTTGAGCCATCTCATCGAAAGATCCATTATTCCTCTTCCTTTCAGTATAAATTATTTCAGACTGCCCCGTGCAACCGCATCGGGCGCATATTCCGCAATATATTCACAGAACCTGCCGTAGCCCTCCAACGTTTCGCCAGAGTTCTTTGCGAAGCTTTTATTAAAATCAGCTATCAGGTATTTTCTGCCGCCGTCCATAGTTATCTGTATGAGCGCACCGGCATATCTTACATTCAGATCATTTGTCACCTTTTCGTGTGTGTGTATGCCTGATACTCTTTGCATCTCGCTGTAAAACATCATTCTTGCATTTGCAAGGTCAATAAAGCAGTCATCAAAGAAGAAATACTTGCCCGATACCTGTTTTGGGCAGGTATTGATGTCGTTTTCAAGCTCATCACCGTACTGTGCCTTCACAGATGCAAGATCGAGTTCATAGCGTATGATGCCCGAAGCTATCAATATCATAAACGCACCAATAACCCCGCCGATAAAATAAACGGGCGTGCCGTCCATAGCAAATACTACAAAACCGAGCATTACCGCACACAGTATCTCTGACATAACAGCGCCGTTAAGCTTTTGTCTTACAGCTTTTTTATACATAGCCGTCGCCTCAGAACTGTGACAGGAACCTTACATCGTTCTCATAAAGCAGACGCATATCGTTTACCTTGTATCTGCCCATAGCTATACGCTCAAGGCCTATGCCGAAAGCAAAGCCGCTGTAAACTTCGGGGTCGATGCCGCAGCCCTCGAGCACCTTCGGGTGTACCATGCCTGCACCGAGAAGCTCTATCCAGCCCTCCTGCTTGCACATAGGGCAGCCTGCACCGTGGCAGTTGAAGCACATAAGGTCAACTTCTGCCGAAGGCTCGGTATAGGGGAAGTGGTGAGGGCGGAACCTTACCTGTGTCTCCTCGCCGTAAAGTCTCTTCATCAGAAGCTCCAAAGTACCCTTAAGGTCAGCCATTGTAACGCCCTTGTCTATTACAAGACCCTCTATCTGGTGGAAAAGGGGCGAGTGTGTTGCGTCAACCGTGTCAGAGCGGTAAACTCTTCCGGGTGAGATTATCCTTATAGGGGGCTTGCGCTGTTCCATCGTTCTTATCTGAACGGAAGAAGTCTGAGTTCTCAGCACCACGTTCTCGTTTATGTAGAATGTATCCTGCGTATCTCTTGCAGGGTGGGTTTTCGGCATATTGAGTGCCTCAAAGCAGTAGTGGTCAGTCTCTACCTCGGGGCCTTCAACTATGTCAAAGCCCATTCCGAGGAACACCTGCTCTACCTCTTCAAGTGTAGCATCTAAGGGGTGAGCGTGGCCTGTCTTTATCTTCTTGCCGGGCATTGTCACGTCAATTGTTTCTTCAATAAGTCTCTTCTGTGCAAGCTCACGCTTTATGGCGTTCTGCTTTTCCTGTATGGCGTTCTCGATATCAGCCCTTACCTTGTTTGCGAGCTGACCGATAACAGGTCTCTCCTCTGCCGAGAGGCCGCCCATCTGCTTTAAGATAGCGGTTATCTCGCCTTTCTTGCCTAAGAATTTTACTCTCATCTCCTCAAGGCTCTTGGAATCAAGCGCCTTTGCAAGCTGTTCCTTAGCCTGCTCTTCGAGCTTCAAAAGCTGTTCTTTCATGTTTTTCCTCCTTACTGCAACAAAAAAGCCCTGCCCTTCTAACAGGACAAGACTAAACCTTGCTTATGAACCACCCATTAAAGAAGCCAACACTTCCCCTTCCCGTAACGAGGGAATACCGTCTGCGCTTACAAGTCACCCTTCGGCACAGCCACTCGCAAGTGAACTTCACATTTCCCTGCGCATAGACGGCTTTCACCAAAACGCCGCCCTCTCTGAATGAACAGACCCGAAATGCTACTCTCTTGGTCATCGTGTTTGTTGTGTGTTAAATTAAGTTAAATTACCTATTTATTATAGCACCCCTTGAATGGGATTTCAAGGGGTTTACAGAAAGTTTACAAGTTGAAAGATTAGTTATACACCTTGCTTCTATGCCCTATTTCAAGTGCAAGTATCACAAGCTCATTATCATTTATATTGCAGATAAGGCGATAGTCACCAATTCGATATCTCCATTGACCGCTACGATCAGCTGTAAGACCCTTACCAAATGAGCGAGGGTCTTCACAGCCGTCAAGTCTGGTATCAATCCATTTCTTGATCATTACCATAGTGTATCTGTCGAGTTTTTTAAACTGCTTGTCAAACCTATCAGTTGTTCTGACCGAGTATTTCACAATTCAAGTTCCTCCCACAGTTCTGATATGGGTCGGCTTTTTCTACCCGACTGCTCGTATTCCTTGTACGCTTCATTGTAAACACTCAAATCATATTCATCCTCAATGCGCTCGAAAAGAGCTCTTTTAAACGCTTCACTCATTGACATAGAATGCATCTTTGCATAGCTCGCAGCAAGTGCTCTTTCTTCATCTGTTAATCTTATTGAAAACGACATATAAAAGCCCCCTTTCCTCTAACTACATTGTACTACATTTTCGACTGTTTGTCAATACCTAAAGATTAAAAATATTCTCATGCTCATCGGGGTCATCGTCCTCGATGATGTTGTATTCCTTTTTGGGGTAGTTTATCTGCTCGTGCAGGTTTTCTATCAGAAACAGCTTTGCCCTCGTGTCCTGAAAATCAAGCATAAGCCGCCCCTGCGATAGCTCACTGTCCATAAATTTGTACGGCTTTGAATTTGTGACCGAGGGTGAAGCCCCCTCTTTAAGACAGACTATCAGCCGCCCACGCTTGTCCTGATAGGATTTTTCTATGTCGGCATACTGCAAGACTATCTCGGTCTTGATGTGCGTGATAAGTGTTATCTGACAATGCTCTATGTGGTCGTCATAGATGCGGCAGTAGCACTCGGTGCTGCGTGAAAGGGCGTATACACGGTACAGAAGCAGCGCAACCACCACATTCCCCGCACCTATCAGCCAGAGTATGACCTTGACAAAAACAGGCGGCGCCAAAAAGCCTATGACGATTATCGCCGCCGCAATTGCAAGGTTTTTGTACATATTCTTCTGCATCTTCCTGTGCTCTTCAAGGTCATGTGCGGCCTTAAGCACCTGCTCACGCTTATCCAGCTTCGGCGGGTAGGAGTACATAAGCATTTTGATCACCGTCCTTTAAATGCATAATGCAAAATTCAAAATGCATAATTAAAGCGTGCCCTGCGACCACGTATTTAAAATCTGTCGCCGCAGGCGACACCTTAACTGTTAACTATTAACTGTTACCTGTTAAGTGTTTAAAAGCCCTCAACGTTTCTGTGCTTTCTGATCTCACGGCGCTTGACAGCGCCCTCCCACTCTATCTGCTCGTTTATCGTTTCGGGCTTAAGGCCGTACTTTATCGGCTGGGGAACGCCGTTATCGTCAACGTGAACTAAGGTCAGGTATGCGTGGTTTATGGCTGTGCGTATACCTGTGGCTTTTTCTTCGGCATAGGTGTCAACACGCACCTCCATTGAGGTGTTGCCTACATATGTGACCTTGGCTATGAGCACAACTATGTCGTTTAGAAATGCGCCTTTTTTGAATTTAAGGCTGTCTACCATAAGGGTTACGCAGTTGCCGCCCGCATGGCGCATGGCTGCCACGCCTGCCGCTTCGTCAATCCACTCCATAAGCCGCCCACCGAAAAGGCGGTTCTGGCCGTTGATGTCACGAAACTGCAACAGCTTGGTTATCTCGGTAACTGAGTCCGAGCATTTTTTCATTGGTCTGGTATCGGGCATAGTGATCTCCTCCTTATGTCTGACGGGCAGCACCCATATGATCTTATTACTGAATATATTATACCACGCCGTGAGATGTTTTTCAACCCTTAAAAAGCAGCACCGCATGACCGGCCGTAAATTAATAAAGCACCCGTCTTAAGACGGGTACTGATACAGAATAACTATAATGATGATTGAGGGAAACCCTTTTGAAAAAGGGTTATCCCTCAAACTCCCTTCCTAAAACTTCTGTTT
>CADAGC010000102.1 GCA_902787365.1 uncultured Ruminococcus sp.
TTGCTGACAGCATGAAGTATGACAAAAAGAGAAAGGCTGCGTAACCACCAAGGTTACGCAACCTTATCTTCAAATCATAAAAACTTCTTTATGAGTACCCGTCTTTGTCGGGGGTCAGTTTTTTTATATCCGTGCGGCGTGAGCCGCACACCTTAATTGTGCATTATGCATTATGCATTATGAATTATAAGAGCGCCTTAAGTCTCTCATCAACAGCCTTGAGGAAATCCTCGGTGTTGACTTTCTGCTTGTTCTCAAGCTTTGAGAGCAGGTAGAGGTCGCCTGTCATAACGCCGTCTTCTATAGTCTGGATAGTTGCCTTTTCAAGCTTGTCGGCAAATGCCATAAGCTCGGGCAGCTCGTCAAGCTCGCCCCTCTTTCTAAGTGCGCCTGTCCACGCAAAGAGTGTAGCAACAGAGTTTGTGGAAGTCTCCTCGCCCTTAAGGTGCTTGTAGTAGTGGCGCTGAACTGTGCCGTGTGCAGCTTCATACTCATACACGCCGTCGGGAGATACGAGAACAGATGTCATCATAGCAAGCGAGCCGTAGGCTGTTGCTACCATATCTGACATAACGTCGCCGTCATAGTTCTTGCAAGCCCAGATATAGCCGCCCTCTGAGCGGATAACTCTTGCAACTGCGTCGTCTATAAGTGTGTAGAAATATTCAATGCCTGCGGCCTCGAACTTCTCTTTATACTCTTTTTCAAATATCTCGGCAAAGATATCCTTGAATGTGTGGTCGTATTTCTTGGAGATAGTATCCTTAGTTGCAAACCACACGCTCTTCTTGACATCAAGTGCATAGTTGAAGCAAGCCCTTGCAAACGAGCCTATAGAATCCTCTCTGTTGTGAAGACCCTGGATAATGCCTGCTGTGTCCTTGAAGTCAAATATCTGCTCCTTTGTAACGTTGCCCTCGGCGTCTGTGAGCACAAGCTCTGCCTTTGAGCCCTTGGGGCACTTCATCTCAACGTTCTTATAAACATCGCCGTAAGCGTGACGTGCGATAGTTATAGGCTTTGTCCATGTAGGAATATAAGGTGTTATGCCCTTAACGAGTATAGGTGTTCTGAAAACCGTGCCGTCGAGCATAGCTCTTATAGTGCCGTTAGGCGACTTCCACATCTCCTTAAGGTTATACTCGGGCATTCTTGCAGCGTTGGGCGTGATAGTTGCACACTTTACTGCAACGCCGTATTTCTTGGTAGCGTTTGCCGAGTCGATAGTTACCTGGTCGTCAGTCTCGTTTCTGTGAACAAGGCCAAGATCATAGTACTCAGTCTTAAGGTCGATATAGGGGGTGAGAAGAATATCCTTTATCTCCTGCCAGATGATTCTGGTCATCTCGTCGCCGTCCATCTCGACTAAGGGTGTTTTCATTTGTATCTTTGCCATTGGAATCAACCTCCATTATATATTTTTCGTTATGATATAGCACGCATCACTCAAACTATCTCTTCCAGCTTATCCATTATCGGTGTAAAGTCTATCCAGAAAGGGCTTGTGAGCAAAAGCGCCAGTATCACATAGCAGACTATTGTCGCCGCCTTGAGCCCTCGGCTTGCGGGCTTGCCGTCCTTTCTCTTTGCCTTTGAGACCTTGACCAATCTGACGATAATAATTATCAACAGCACAAGCACCACAAGCGCCATGACAGTCATAAATATCAGTGCTGTGTTAAATGCCCTGAATATCGGAGCAAACTCGTCCATATCATCAGCCCTTTATTATTTTAAGCTCTCTCTTGTAAAGTCGAGCAGGCCGCCTGCGAGGATAATGTCCTTTGTTCTGCCTGTAAGCTCGCAGAGAACGGGTATATCTATGCCCTTTGTCTTATCCTTAAGGGTAAGCTCTGTCTTGCCTGCCTCGATATCGGCACGAACATTTTCAAGAGCTATCTCGTCGCCCTGGTCTATCTTGTCATAGTCTGCCTCGTTAACGAATGTAAGGGGCAGAATACCTGCGTTTATAAGGTTAGCTCTGTGTATTCTTGCAAAGCTCTTTACAACTACTGCCTTTATGCCGAGGTAGAGAGGTGCAAGCGCTGCGTGCTCTCTCGATGAGCCCTGGCCGTAGTTCTGGCCGCCGACGATTATCGACTTGCCGAGGTTCTTGGCTCTTCTCGGGAACTCCTCATCACATACTGTGAAGCAGTGCTGTGATATAGCAGGGATATTTGAGCGCAGGGGAAGGATCTTAGCGCCTGCGGGCATGATGTGGTCGGTAGTGATGTTGTCCTCTACCTTAAGAGAAACCTTGCACTCGATGTTATCTACCAGCGGTGCAGTCTCGGGATAGGGCTTGATGTTGGGGCCACGCAGTATCTCAACGCTGTCCATATCAGCCTCGGCTGCGGGGGGCTCTACCATATTATCGTTTATAGTGAACTGCTTGGGCATCTCAAACTTAGGCATATCGCCAAGCTCTCTCGGGTCTGTCAGATAGCCTGTGAGTGCCGAGATAGCTGCCATTTCGGGAGAAACGAGGTATATCTGGCCGTCCTTAGTGCCCGATCTGCCCTCGAAGTTACGGTTGAATGTTCTTAAGGAAACACCGCCCGAGTTCGGCGACTGACCCATACCTATGCAGGGGCCGCAGGCAGATTCGAGAATTCTTGCGCCTGCGTCTATCATTGTTGCAAGCGCGCCGTTTGAAGCTATCATATTGAGCACCTGCTTTGAGCCGGGAGCGATAGCGAGGGAAACGCTGGGGTCAACCGTCTTGCCCTTAAGTATATATGCTACCTTCATCATATCCATAAAGCTGGAGTTTGTGCAGGAGCCGATACATACCTGATCAACCTTGAGCTTGCCTATCTCGGCAACTGTCTTTACATTGTCAGGACTGTGGGGGCAGGCTGCCATAGGCACGATAGCCGAGAGGTCGATATTTATCTCCTCATCATAAACAGCGTCATCGTCTGCCTTAAGCTCTGTCCAGGCATCTGCTCTGTCCTGCGCCTTAAGGAATGCAAGAGTTGTCTCATCAGAGGGGAAGATAGATGTTGTAGCGCCAAGCTCTGCGCCCATATTGGTTATAGTTGCTCTCTCGGGAACTGTGAGTGTCTTGACACCCTCGCCGCAGTATTCTATTACCTTGCCGACGCCGCCCTTGACGGACATTCTTCTAAGAACTTCAAGTATAACGTCCTTAGCAGCTACCCAGGGGGAAAGCTTGCCTGTGAGGTTTACCTTAACTATCTTGGGGTATGTGATATAGTATGCGCCGCCGCCCATAGCAACAGCAACATCAAGGCCGCCTGCGCCTATAGCTATCATACCGATACCGCCGCCTGTGGGGGTATGGCTGTCAGAGCCGATAAGCGTCTTGCCGGGTATGCCGAAGCGCTCTAAGTGTACCTGGTGGCAGATACCGTTACCGGGGCGTGAGAAATATATACCGTGCTTCTTTGCAACAGAGCCTATGAAGCGGTGGTCGTCAGCATTCTCAAAGCCCGACTGGAGTGTATTGTGGTCTATATAAGCAACAGAGCGCTCTGTCTTTACTCTCGGCACGCCTATAGCCTCAAACTCGAGGTAAGCCATAGTGCCCGTAGCGTCCTGTGTGAGCGTCTGGTCTATGCGTATGCCTATTTCATTTCCTTTTTTGAACTCACCGTCAACAACGTGAGCCTTAAGTATCTTTTCGGTAAGTGTAAGTCCCATGATACAACATTCCTCTCATAATAAATATACCTTTATTATACTATATTTGCAGGGTGATGTCAAGAATTATTCATTTTGGCAAAAAAGCGTATACAATAAATTTACATTAGGATTTGAGGGGTGAGACACCCCCGATTTGTCTTGACACTATATAATATAACAAACACCAAGCAACAAAAAAACAAACCCCTTAACCTGCGTTAAGGGGTTTTGATGTGGAGCGGATTACGAGGCTCGAACTCGCTACCTCCACCTTGGCAAGGTGGCGCTCTACCAGATGAGCTAAATCCGCATTATTGGTGCTTCCGGACGGAATCGAACCATCGACACGGGGATTTTCAGTCCCCTGCTCTACCTACTGAGCTACAGAAGCATTGGCGACCGGAATGGGGCTCGAACCCACGACCTCCAGCGTGACAGGCTGGCGTTCTAACCAACTGAACTACCCGGCCAATACGGGCAGCTTACCGGATACCCGTTAAAAAAATCCCTATAAAGGGATTTTGGTGGAAACTATAGGGCTCGAACCTATGACCCTCTGCTTGTAAGGCAGATGCTCTCCCAGCTGAGCTAAGCTTCCATTTGGTATTGTGTGTTTCACAACATAAGCTATTATACACTACATCGCGCGTTTTGTCAAGGCTTTTTTGAAGATTTGGCGTTATAGACAAATTATTCTGCCACGTTTTATTTATTCTGTGGATTATTTGCCAAAAACATTATATTTATGCACATTTTTCTTAAAATAACAACATAAAAAATCATTGAAATTGTTCGTACTTTATGCTATAATGATAACATAAGTTATAATTACAACTTTGGAGGATATTAATTATGAAAAACATACCCGTTATCAAGATAGGTATCGTGGCAGTTTCGAGAGACTGCTTCCCGATGTCTCTGTCAGAGTCAAGAAGAAAGGCCTGCGCCGAGGCTTACAGAGCAAAATACGGCGAGATTTTTGAAGCTCCCACAGTAGTTGAGAACGAGCTTGATATGAAAAAGGCTCTTGCAGAGGTAAACGAGGCAGGCGTTAATGCACTTGTTGTATACCTCGGCAACTTCGGCCCCGAAACAAGTGAGACTCTGCTTGCCAAGTACTTTGACGGCCCTGTTATGTTCGTAGCAGCTGCCGAGGACGAGTGCGGCCCGTCGCTTTGCGATTCAAGAGGCGACGCTTACTGCGGTATGCTAAATGCAAGCTACAATCTTGCACTTCGTGGCATAAAGGCATACATTCCCGAATACCCCGTAGGCACAGCACCCGAAGTGGCTGATATGATAGCCGAGTTCGTGCCCGTTGCAAGGGGCATAATCGGCCTTTCAAAGCTTAAGATAATAACCTTCGGCCCCCGCCCGCAGGATTTCCTTGCCTGCAACGCACCCATAAAGCAGCTCTACAACTTAGGCGTTGAGATAGAAGAGAATTCCGAGCTTGACCTGTTTGAAGCATACAACAAGCACGCCGGCGACCCGAGAATAGCTGACGTTATAAAAGATATGGAAGCAGAGCTTGGCGAGGGCAACAAAATGGCAGGCATACTGCCCAAGCTTGCACAGTATGAGCTTACCCTGCTTGACTGGTGTGATGCTCACAAGGGCGAGAGAGAGTTTGTTGCATTTGCAAACAAGTGCTGGCCTGCATTCCAGACGCAGTTCGGCTTTGTTCCCTGCTATGTAAACAGCCGTCTTACCGCACAGGGCATACCCGTTGCCTGCGAGGTCGATATCTACGGCGCACTCAGCGAATACATGGGCGCCTGCGTGACCGAGGATGCTGTTACTCTGCTCGACATAAACAACACCGTTCCCGGTGACATCTTCAAGGAAGAGATAGATGGCAAGTTCCCCTACACCCAGAAAGACACATTCATGGGCTTCCACTGCGGCAACACAGCAGCCTGCAAGGTACAGAAGCCCACTATGAAATACCAGCTCATCATGCACCGTGGCTTAGAGCCCGATGTTGAGCCCGACATCACAAGAGGTACTCTCGAGGGCGACATCAACCCCGGCGAGATAACATTCTTCCGTCTCCAGTCAACTGCTGATGCGAAGCTCAGAGCTTACGTTGCCGAGGGCGAGGTTCTCCCCGTTGCGACAAGATCATTCGGCTCTATCGGTATATTTGCTATCAAGGAAATGGGCAGATTCTACCGTCACGTTCTGATAAACGACAACTACCCGCACCACGGCGCAGTTGCATTCGCTCACGCAGGCAAGGCTATCCACAGCGTACTCACCTACATGGGCGTTGAGAAGATAAGCTTCAACCAGCCCGCAGGTATGCTCTACCCGACGGAGAATCCGTTTGCGTAAAGCGGACGGCTCAAAAAGCAAGAAACAGCAAGCCCCCGACGATAAGACGGGTACGGGTATAGAATATTTATGACGATAACTGGGGAAAACCTTTCTGAAGAAAGGTTCTTCCCCAGACCCTTTTCCAAAGACTTTTATCTTGTTTTTGCGTGGGATAGCATCTCTATCCCGACAAAATATAAAGCGTGGGACAGCTGAAACTTTAAAAGTCAAGCTATCCCACGCAAAAACAAAAACAGAAGTTTTAGGAAGGGAGTTTGAGGGAGAACCCTTTTTCAAAAGGGGGCTTATCAGTTATGCCGAATTCCATTGACAACCGCCGCCTTTTAGGTTATAATAGTATCAGCGATAATACACTTATAAAGGAGGAATAACAATGGTAAAAGTATACGTCGAAGACGGCAGTTTCAAGGTGCATGGAACGTTTGACCTTGGGTATATGGGGCTTTACAAGGACGATATGATAGAGATTCTCGACAGCTGCGAGGAGATACGCTATGAGTGGGACAGCGTTTACTACCTCACACAAAAAGGCGAGGTGTCAGATGACGACATAGCCGCATACCTCACCGAGCGCATAAACGCCCTTGAGCAGAAGATAGCGCAGAATATCGGGCAGATAAATGACACTTTCCTGTGGCACGTATATGATGATATGGCAGGCTGCGGCAACGAGTTCTGGGAGCACGAAGAACTGCGAGTGCCGGGCGTTGACTACAGCATTTACGAGCATGATGTTAACTTCTACGAAACCGTGCGGACGGAAGACGACGGCCTGACCTTCGGCCAGGATAAGCCCAACGACGGCAGCGTGAAAAAATCAAGCTTTGAAGCATATCTTCGCAAATATAAACCGCAGCTCAACCTTGACAATTTCATCAAGGGCATAAGACCTGAGTCTATGGGCGTGACCGATAACTACATAAGCTTCCAATGCTCGGATATTTACGACACCGCACTTATCTGCGGCGCTTATGACAAAATTAATCAGACAGACCTGCGCTTTACCGACTGGCACAACTACTAAACACACAGGAGAAGACCTATGAACACTACATACCTTATCGACCTTGAAAACGTCAACAGCGGCGGCTTTGAGGGCGCAAACAACTTAGATGAGACCGATGAGCTGATAGTCTTTTACAGCGAAAAGGCCGACACGCTGAAGATACACATTATAAGAGCGCTGCTTAACACAAAGGCCGAGATAAAATTCTACAAGAGCAAAAACGGCATTCTCAACGCTATGGATTTTGACATAGTTTCGGTGCTGGGCATTGTCTACAACGCCGAGAGAGAGTTCGTCATAGTCAGCAAGGACAAGGGCTTTGACGTAGTGGTTGAGCGCTACCGTTCATTCGGAAAAGTCAATGTATCACGGCGCATAAATATCGGCGCTGCAAAGCAAAAAACCGAGCCTGTTCAGGAGCAGACGACCGAGCCTGCTGCCGAGACAGAACTGCCCGCAGAAACAGAGCAGAATGATACTCCCGCAGCAGAAGCCGCAGATGAGCTTATAGCAACACTTGATGAGATAATCTTCTCTGCGCCCTCCGAGCCGGAGATAGAGCCTGACAAGTTTGAAGCCGAGATATCAAAGGCTATGGAGCAGACCACACAGACGCAGAAGACCACCGTCAAAAAGCGTGGCAGAAAGCCCAAGGCCGCCAAGGCAGAGCCCGAGCAGGCAGCACCCGTGGAGGAGCAAGCCCCCGTGGCATCAGAGCAGCCCGAGCCGACACCCGAAGTGCCCGCAGAGCCACCCGCAGAAAAGCCCAAGGCCAAAAAGCCTGCCGCCAAGAAGAAAAAACCCGCCACAGCAGAGATGAGCAGGCTGCAAAAGGGCAAGGTCAACCAGTTCCTCAACAACCTTATGGGAGCAAAGCACAAGCAGCCCTTTACCAAAGAGGAGCTGACGGTCATCAGAGAGACTGCCGCAGGCACAAAGAACAAAACAGGCTTCTACAACGCCCTGCGCTCCAAGCTCGGCAGCGAAAAAGGCAGAGAGCTCTACCAGACTGTCAAGGACGATTATGACAAGATAGTGGAGTTTATCAAGGACGTTAAATAATGCATAATTGATGTATCGCCCTTCGGGCGATGGATTTAAAATAAGTTAGCCCCCGAGTTTTTTCAATGAAACCCGGGGGCATTGTTTTTAATATCATGCGGCGTAAGCAGCATACCTTAATTGTGCATTGTGCATTGTGCATTTTGCATTAAACTTGCGCTGTATACAGCTCATAGTAAGCGCCTTTCTTTGCCATAAGCTCGTCGTGGCTGCCCTGCTCGACTATGCCCTGTGCGTCGATGAACATTATCACGTCGCAGTTTCTTATAGTCGATAAGCGGTGGGCTATGATGAACGACGTTCTGCCTTTCAGAAGCTCTGCAAGGCCTTTCTGCACAAGCACCTCGGTCTTGGCGTCGATAGACGATGTAGCCTCGTCGAGCACAAGTATCTTCGGGTCGCAAAGCAGCGTGCGTGCGAATGATATAAGCTGCTTCTCGCCGCCCGAAAGCTTTGAGCCACGCTCGTTTACCTGCGTTTCATAGCCGTCAGACATCGT
>CADAGC010000103.1 GCA_902787365.1 uncultured Ruminococcus sp.
CCTAAGGGTATGTTCAACATAGGCGTGAACAAGACGCTTTATATCTTCGAGTGCCTTATTGATCGCCTTATGAGCGTGACAGAGCAGGCAGGCGCTTTTCTGCCGCTGTTTATTATGACAAGCAGCGGGAATGACAAGCAGACGAGGGAATTCTTCGAGCAGCAGAACTATTTCGGCTATGACAAGAATTACATACACTTCTTCGTGCAGGAGCAGCTGCCGACGGTTGACCTTAACGGCAAGCTGATGCTCAGTGCCAAGGATACTATAGCCTGCGCCCCCAACGGCAACGGCGGCTGGTATGCTTCGATGCAGCGCACGGGCGTTCTTCACGCAACCAAGGACGCCAAGAACATCGAGTGGCTGAATGTTTTCGCAGTTGACAATGTGCTGCAAAGGATAGCAGACCCATGCTTTATAGGTGCTGTTATCGACACGGGCAGCGGCTGCGGCGCAAAGGTTGTAACAAAGGCATCTCCCGACGAAAACGTGGGCGTGCTCTGCTTAGAGGACGGCAAGCCCTCGGTAGTGGAGTACTACGAGCTTACCGATGAGATGAGAACAAGGCGTGAGGAAGACGGCTCGCTTTCCTACAAATACGGCGTGATACTCAACTATCTTTTCAAGGCCGATGAGCTTGACAAGGCCTATGACACATCGCTGCCGCTGCACAAGGCGTTTAAAAAGGTAGACTACATTAATGAGAGCGGCGAGCTTATCCACCCCGACGAGCCTAACGCCTACAAGTTTGAAACGCTGGTGCTTGATATGATAGGTCAGCAGAGCAGCTGCCTTGCTTTTGAGGTAGAGCGTGAAAAGGAATTCGCCCCCGTCAAGAACAAAACGGGCATCGACTCGGTCGAGAGCGCAAGAGAGCTGATGATAAGGAACGGAATAGAACTTTAGGATATAGAAAAGCTCCCCCGATATTCGGGAGAGCTTTTTGTTATGCCTGGTATTATTCTTCGCTTTCATCACTACTTGATGAACTGTCAGCCGCCGAACTGTCCGACTTGCTGCTGTCGTCCTTGTTATCCTTGGCCTTTTCGTCAAGGTATTCTTCAGCCTTGTCGGTGATGTCGTCAACATCAAGTGAGATAGCGCCGTTTAACAGAGCGTTGAACTCATCATCTGTGTACTTGCCGTCCTCGTGGGCTGTGCTTGCCTTGTCGATGTAGCGGTTGAGTGCGTGGGTGAGGTACTTCTGCTGAATGGTGCTCTTTTCTATCTTGGCACTCTCGTATACCTGCTGTGCCGAGGCGGGCTTGCCGCTTCGCAGCTGCTTGTAAACGGTAGTCGCAGGGCTTCTGTAGAGATAGAGAACTATCGCTGCCGAGCCTGCAAATATCGCTATCATCACAAGCTTTGCGATTATTACGCCCTTCTTCTGCTTTGGTCTGCCGTCACTCGGGAATATAAGCCTTGTCTTGACTGCCTTTGTGCCGCACTGGTTGCAGAACTTCTTTGCGTTGCCAAGCTTTGCGCCGCACTTGTGGCATACCTGATTTGACTTGTATCTCTTGATTATCAGCAGCACCTCTGCAACTATAAGTACGAGCAGTATTGCCGATATTGCTATGATAGCTATTATCTTGAACTTGTCGTTCTTTAGCACAGCCTTTGAATCCTCTTTGGCTGTGTATATCATATCGAATATACCGTCGCCGTCAGAGTCAACATTGAGTTCGGTGTCCTCGTTCTTGTTGGTGTTGGTGGAGATAACGGTGTTCTTGGTTATCGGCACGTCATTGAACTTTCTTACGTCCTTGTAATCGCCGTCCTCATTCGGGTAGCTGATAGAATAATCCATCTTGCCCTTGCCCGTGCCGTTTATGCATATTTCGTAATCAACACCGTCTTTGAGCCTTAGTATCTTTACCTCGTCATTTGATGATGTGCTGCCGCTTTCCTCGTCGGAATCGTCGCTCTTTTTCTTCTTTTTCTTTGATGAGCTGCTGTCGTCATCATCGTCGTCCTTTTCGTCTCCCTTTTCGGTGTCGAAAGAGAGTGTGCCGAAATCTGTTCGGGTGTTAAAGGTCTTCTTGGCTGATGAAAGTATCTGGTCTTTGTATTTTACCAATACATCAACGGGGCAGGCTATGCGGATGTAGATGTAGTTGCCGCCCGAAACCTGGTCTGCCAGGTCGTTGAATACAAACTGTACGTCAGAAGCCGAGCCTACCTCGAAGTAATAACCGGGTGTTGCTATGGCGCTCATAAGTGCCGAACACTCGTCACGCTCGCTGCCTGAGAGCGAGTGGAAGAAGCCCAGCGAGTAGATGAGAATGTCCTTGGATTTTAACTCATCTGCATAGTCGATACAGGGCTGTGCATAGCTGCCGTTTTCCGATTTGCCCTCGTTGGGGTAGCCGTCAGACATCAGCACTATCTGTTTCTTTGGCGCCTTTGAGCGTTCGAGAATGTCATTCGCCTTTTGCAGGCCGTCATAGATGTTAGTGCCGCCGCCGTCGTGCAGCCCGCCTATAGTTCTGACGAGTGTGCTCTTCTTGTTTGAAGATTCGATAACGGTGCTGGCTGAGTCTGAATATGTAACAATGCTTATCTTGGTTGCGGGTGCTTCGCCAAGAACGGTGTTTACGAACTTCTGTGCCGAGAGCCTTGTCTGTGTGATAGGCTCGCCGCTCATTGAACCTGAAACGTCAAGCACCATTACTACTTCACGTTCCTTTGAGCCGAACTTGGTGAAGAACTTTGCCTCGTCCTCGTACTTAGCGCTCTTGTTGTCGCCGTTCTGGTCGTTTACTATGATGTCATATGTGTATTCAAGCCCTGCGTCCTCGGTGTCGGTGAGTATAACTCTGTAAAGGCCGTTGGGAAGCTCGTCGGGGAGCTTGAATTCCTTTTTCTTTACGTCCTCGTCGATAAGAGGTTCGTTCGTTCTGTCATAGAGCCTTACGACTTTCAGGTGATAGTCTTCGCAGGGGTTGTTATCCTTGTCATAGACTATCATCTTGCCGCCCTTGTTGAGCCTTTTGCCGAAGAGTGAGGGAATGCCTACCTCGTCAAAGCTGTCTATAATGCCTTCAAGCTCTGCATCGGTGAAATAAAACTCCTCGTCGAAGTTGTTCATTATGTGACCCTCGGCGTTGCCGAAAGCAGCACGCTTTTCAAGCATATTGCGAAGGTCTGTGAAATCTGTCTGGCCTGTGATGAAGGGCATCGAGTAGTAGTAAAGCGAAGCAAGCTTCTTTGCGGAAACTTTCTTCTGAACTGCCTTGTATACAGGCGACGAGATAAGGAAGCCGCCGTCGTGGCCGTCTGTTGTGAACTCGGTGTAGTCTGAATACTGCTTTACAGCGGGGCTTGAGTAATCTCTGTAAGCGCTCTTCCAGTCGGCGTTGCCGTTTAACTCGCCGTCGTTTGCATAGTCGTCTGCAAACTCACCGAATATATCAGCATACCCTTCGTGGATAGCACTCTGTATAGATGTCTCGTACTTCTGCCCTGCTTCTTCATCATAGGTGACTCTGTCTATCGTTGAGTCGTGTGAAAGTACAGCGTGGGTGTATTCGTGAGCCATTACATCAAGATATGACGAGCAGGAAGCTTTCTTGACTGTGCCGTCAGGATTCTCGGTGTATGGACCTACTATCATGTATTCGCCGCCGACTATGGCCGCATTGTCGGTCCAGTCTATGCCCTCAAATTCCTGCACGCCCACGTAAACATCAAGCGTTCTGCTGTTTTCGGTGTTGTCCATACCCTTGCGCATAAACACGCCCGAGAAGAGGTTATCTACCTTTTCGAGGTTTGCCAGTGCATCTACCGCATTCGGGTCGGGCACCTTGTTGTCGATATCCTTCCAGCCCGATTCATTCGGGTCATAGGTGCAGACCGATAGCTCTCTGAGTTCCTTTTCGGTGTAGGTGTGCTTGTTCCTGTCGCATACATGAACGCTTATCTTTGCGTCCTCGCTTCTTAATTCGTAGCTGGTGTCGCTGTCTTTCCATACTTTGAGAGATACCTCTTTGCCGCTTTGCCCCTTGGGCATGATGTTCGGCACGGAATAGCCGTTAAGGGTTATCATCTCGCTGTTAATCATGGGCTTTGTACCCGATATCTCGCCTGTGGTGGCGTCTACCATTATTACAGCACGCACCATGCCCGTGGAGGGTGAGGTCACATAGTAGCTGTAGCACAGCACCACATCGCCCGATCTCTTGGGGTCATACACAACGCCGCCGCTTGTCAGCGTGTAATCATCGGGGGCGTAGTTTAGTTTGGTCTGTGCGTAGGCATCAGCTATCTTCTTGGCCTCGTCTACAAGGATAGTAGGCTCTGTCGAGGTGTCTTCGTCAATCTTGACGTGCTTGCCCTCAACGCCACGCACGTTGCCCTCGTTGTCGGCTTCCATTGTTATAGTCGAGCCGTATACGGGTATGTCCTTGAATTTCTGCTGCAAGAAATACAGGTGCGAGTCCTTGGTCTCGCCCTCGGCTTCGATAGTGTATTCCTCTTCGGCGTTCTCAATGCCGAAGCGGTCGCCTATCTGCTGCAAGAATTCAAGAGCCTGCTTTGAGTCGAGCACCTTGAAGTCATTGTCAAGGTCGAGCTGTGCGGGGGAAAAGCTTACGTTGCCCTCGTTTGCAAGCTGTAAGAGCATTCCCTCCTGCGCTTCGCTTTCTTTCTGAAGCTCGTCCTTTTCCTTGTCTTCATCGCTCTTGTTCTCGGCGGCTGCCGCCGCAGCGCCCTTAACCTCCCGCCCGTAGACGTCATATATGCAGAAGCTGTCAATAGCCGCAGTTCCTGCTATGACGAGTGCGAGCAGAGTGGTAAGTATTCGTGGTCTTTTCATATTACATCACTCCTGCCTATACATCGGTTTTGTTAACAAATGCACACATACATTATAACATAAATTTCACAATATTTCAACTACAATATAGTTACAGTTGATAAGTTTCGTCATTATTTCGGCAGAGTTAGTCAATAACTGGGTGTGTTTGGCATATCCTACAAATATTATTCCCTATTTTTGGCTGTGTGGGCTATTGAATAATGGGGCTGAACGGCTTATAATCATTATAAGGAGATTTTTGCCATAAAGAAAGGGGAGAGAGCGTCGTGAGCCGCAAGGAAACTATAATCAAGACAATCTGCGTTATCCTTGCTGCTTTGCTGTTTGCGGCGGGACTTGTGGTGTTTTATCTCAGGAACGAGCGTGAGAGCGAGCAAAACCTCGACCGCACACCTGCTGCAACACAGGCCTATGTATATACAACGGCGAGCGAGCCGCTTGCCGCCGTTAATGACAGGGTCTACCCCATAGACATAAATAAGGCGGATATAGATGACCTTGTGAGTGTTGACGGTATCGGTGAGACTACCGCACATAAGATAATCAGTTATCGGCAGGAAAATGGCACTATTCACGATATAGCCGAGCTGTCAACGATTGACGGCATAGGCGAGGAGACCTGCGAACTGCTTTCAAATTATTTCTTCGTTGAAAAGGCAGAGTTTGTCGAGTTTACAACTACTGCGGCTACGGCGGCGACTACACATAAAAAGACAGAGACCACCGCCCCTAAAGAAACCACCACCCGCAAGACCACGACTACGGCTGGGAAGCCCGAACCTGCGCAGTTTCCTATAGATATCAACAAAGTGACGGCTGATGAGCTTGTGCAGATAGACGGCGTAGGCGAGGGGCTTGCAGGCAAGATAATCGCTCTGCGCACCCAAAAGGGCAGGATCACCGATATGGAGCAGCTTTTGGAAATACACGGCATAGGGCAGAGCACCCTTGATATGCTGTGCAGATATCTCTATGTTGACAGTAAAGACTACTCAAAGGCATCTTCCGCAACCACGCAGACTAAGGCCACGACTACGGCTTCACAGACGCAGACAAAGACCGCTGCGCAGACCACATCACAGACTACCGCCGAGCGCCAGAAGCGCCGTGTCGATATAAACAAAGCAGACGCCGCCGAGATAGCCGATGCGCTGCTGATAGAGCGTGAGGCGGCTGATATGATAGTTTGGCTGCGTGAGCAGATGGGCGGCTACAGCAATACCCTTGAAGTTCTCTTTCTTGAAGAGTTTGACAAGCGCTATGACGCCGAATTTTATAACAGCATAAAGGACTATATCTATATAGGCGATGAAAAGTAGGCGATAGGTAGTAGGCGGCGTGCCTAATGCGGGCAGCCCCGTTTGTGTTAATTTGACGAAATATTCCTGCGTGCTATCCAAACTCTTGACAATCG
>CADAGC010000104.1 GCA_902787365.1 uncultured Ruminococcus sp.
CTGCGGCGGATATAGGCAATCTGACGAAAAATTTGTCGGTCTCAGCGTAGCTGAGACCACGTATACTGACATACAATGGTCGTGCGGTATTGCCTTAACTCTGCGGGTTCGCCCGAATGATAAAAAGCGCACCACGCACAGCCCGAATGGGCATCTATCCCGCTTTGCGGGATACCATAACTGTTACCTGTTAACTGTTACCTGAGCAAGTGGAGATGAATATGTCAGAGAACAAAAAAACAGGCAGCTATAAAAAGCTTGTCTCAAATACTATAATATTTGCGCTCGGCTCGTTCAGCTCAAAGGTGCTTGTGCTGTTTTTGGTGCCGATATATACAAATTACTTAAGCCGTGAACAGCTTGGTCAGACCGACCTTATAGTTCAGATAGCCAACTGGCTGATACCGATATTCTCGCTCACCGTCTATGAAGCTATGATACGCTTCGGCCTTGATAAGGCAGTAGATAACGTCAAGGTCTTTACAATAGGCAACCTGGTGGTCTTTTCGGGGCTTGCGGCACTTTGTGTGATAATGCCCATAGTCAAGCTCACAGGCCTGCTTGATAAGTACGTCGGCGAATATACGATACTGCTATGTATCTATGTGTGTACCGCATCTCTGCGGTGGGTCTATTCGTCATTTGTCAGGTCACTTGAAAAGGTAAGGCTGTTCGCCTTTGACGGCCTGCTTGCGACATTTATGACCCTTACCTGGACTGCCGTGCTCATAATCGGCTTTAAAATGGACGTCAAGGGCTATCTGCTTGCAATAATCCTGTCAGACCTTTGCTCTTTCCTGTTTTTGACCTTTGCAGCAAAGCTCTGGCGCTATATCGACTTTAAGCATATCGACCGAGAGCTTTTAAACTCGATACTTCGCTATTCTATACCAATGATACCCGCACAGGTGCTGTGGCTGCTGACTAATACCTGCGACAGTTTCATGTCGGCAAGCTACCTCGGCAAGGGCGCTACGGGTATTCTCTCGGCAGCATATAAGATACCGAATATCGTGTCGTCTATCTACCTTATGTTCGGCCAGGCGTGGAATATGTCGGCCATAACCGAGAACGACTCGGAGGACAGGTCTGAATTTTACCGTAACGTCTTTGACGCAAACCAGACGCTTATGTACTGCCTTGCAGGCGGTTGCTTGGTGTTTGTAAGGCTTATAACCAAGCTGTGGATAGGTCAGGAATTCCAGGAAGCGAAGATGTATTCGCCTATCCTTATCTATTCAATGATATTCATATGCTTCACGACATTTTTGGGCAGCGTGTATGTCGCCACCAAAAAGACCAAAAAGACGATGTATACAAGTATTCTCGCAGGCGTTGTCAATATCGGCATAAACGTTATATTCATGAAGCGCTTCGGGCTTTACGCAACGGCAGTTTCTACTGTTGCAGGCTACGGCGTGGTGTTTATAGTAAGAGCGATTGATGCCAAAAAGCTTGTGGGCTTTTCGTTCAATAAGCTTGTGTTCTTCGGCTCGAATATAGTTTTAGTGCTTATGGTGCTTGCAAACTATATTCCCCGTATGAGCTATAGGTATCTTATACTAATAGGCCTTTACGGCGTGCTGCTGCTTATAAACTATAAGGCTATGAAGTCAATGCTTGCAAAGATAATCGGCGCAGTAATGGGCAGGATAAGAAAAAAGCCGCAAAGTGAAGCTTAAAATCAGGTGACTGTTTCGGCGCTCATTCCGACAGCCGCTTTTAAAATCCGTCCTGCGCAGCGCAATGTTTTGCGCAGCAAAACTTGCGATTTATCCGCTTGCGGATAAATCAATATACCTTAATTATGCATTATGCATTATGCATTATAATTTATTAAAGGAGTAGATCAAAATGGCAGAATTAAAGTACGAGATCACAAAGGAGCTGGGCGTTCTTTCCGAGAATGCAAAGGGCTGGACTAAGGAGATCAATATGGTGAGCTGGAACGAGCGTGAGCCTAAGTTCGATATCAGAGAATGGAGCCCCGACCACACAAGAATGGGCAAGGGCGTTACCCTAACAGATGAAGAGGTAGAAAAGCTCAAGGCTATCCTCAACGGCGAGGAAATAGAGGACGATATCGACGAGAGCAATTTTGTCTGATTTTTCCCGACAAAGTTATAAATGTTAACCAAGAGTAAACTTTAATTAAAGAAATTTATTATTGCCTGTTTGTTCATAACAGTGTAATATTTAATTGTTATACTTTTTACTGAAAGGCATCGTCTTTTTGGTGAAAAGCACCATAGACTTATTCAGGCGTGCTGTTTCGGCACGCCTTTGTTTTTGATAAAAATTAATTGGAGGGTAAACTTTAATGGAGCAGCACGGAATCAGCAAGCTTGATCTTAAGCGCAGAAACAGAATGCAAGTCCTTAAAATATTAAAGCAGAGAGGTCCTACGTCAAGAATTGATATCGCAGGTACTCTGGAGCTTACAAGGGCAGCAGTTACTATCATCACAAACGAGATGATAGAGCAGGGCATAATCGCAGAGATAGGTGAGTATAAGCACACCACCGAGAAAGCCCCCAGAGGCAGAAAGAAGATACTCATTGATATCAACCACCACTATAAGTTCGCTCTGGGCGTTACAATCGAGGAAGATATCGTAAGCGTTGGTCTTTCCACACTTTCGGGCGCAGTTCTCGATAAGAGAAACCTGCCTATCGACGGCAAGACATCTAAGGATACTATCTTTGAATACATAAAGACCTCCGTTCAGGAAGTTCTTGCAGACAACTGCCTTAAGAAAGAGAATATCCTTGGCATAGGCTTCGGCATTTTCCCGACTATGAACGCAAGGCTCGGCATTGAGATAGTAAACGGCGAGCCTGATTACGCAAAGGCCGAGGAGTATGTTCGTGGCTACACCACCCTGCCGCTTATCTTTGATAACTCGGTAAAGGGCACATCTATGGCGAATATCGACTTCCAGAAGTCAAAAGACCCCGACAGGCACAATATAGCATTTCTCCAGTACGGCTCAAACCTCAACTTCGTAGTTACCAATCTTAACGACCCTATCGTATCATACGATAACAGAACCGACTTCGTTGATAAGATAATCATCGACCCCCAGTCGGCAGAGGTATGCAAGTGCGGCAGACGTGGCTGTGCAGAGAACGAGATAACACCTCACGCTATTCTTTTCAAGGCAAAGAGAGTTTTCTCAAAGGAGAACACACCCGTGCTCTTTGACATCTGCGAGGGCGATGTTAACAGGATAACCCTCGGCGCAGTTATGAGCGCCAAGGCAAAGGGCGACAAGGGCGTTACAGCTATCTACGAGTCTGTTACAGACCTCACAGCCGTTCTTCTAAACAACCTCTTCTTCTCCACCAACCCGCAGAAGCTCGTTCTTCACAAGTTCAATATGACAGACGACGAGTTTGCACACCTTATAGCAACCGTCAAGAAGATAGCAGGCGACAGCGTTGCTTCAAAGATAGAGCTTTCTATCATCGAAGACAAGCACCGCTTCCTCTCGGGCTGCGCTCTTGCTATAAGAGAGCTGTTCTTCAACCGTGGAGGATTTGACGCCTGATTTATAATGCATAATTAAGGTATGCGGCTTCGCCGCATGATATTAAAAAATCGACCCCCGAAAGCTGTGTGCTTTCGGGGGTATTATCGTTGCGGCTAAGCCGTCAATTGTGCATTGTGCATTATTTTTTCTTCTTCGTCTTCTCCGCATCAACGCCCTCGGTGGCGCTGGGGGTGAATACCGTCTTTACCGTCATCAGAATTATCCTCAGATCAAGCAGGAGCGACTGGCGCTCGATATACATAAGATCCATTTTCAGCTTGTCGTAAGGGGTGGTGTTGTATTTGCCCATTACCTGCGCATAGCCCGTAAGCCCTGCCTTGGTTTTAAGCCTGTAGCTGAACTCAGGCATTGTCTCCATGTATTTCTTGGCTATCTCGGGGCGCTCGGGGCGGGGGCCTACAAATGACATATCGCCCATAAGAATGTTCAGAAGCTGCGGCAGCTCGTCAAAGCGTATCTTGCGTATGAGCTTGCCTACGGGGGTTATGCGGCTGTCGTTCTCCTTGGCGAGCACGGCGCCGCTCTTTTTCTCGGCATTTACTATCATACTGCGGAACTTGTAGACGTAAAACTTCCTGCCGCCGATAGTCAGCCTCTTCTGGCGGTAGAGTATCGGGCCGCCGTCATAGGCCTTTATCGCTATGGCGGTGATTATCATAAACGGCAGCGCTATCACAAGCCCTATTATCGACAGGATAAGGTCAAGGCAGCGCTTCATCAGCTTCTGCTCGAACTTAAGACCCGAATTGCGGTTTAACAGCAGCGGCGTGTCGAACATATTGAAGTCGTCAGCACCTCTGATGATGATATCCGATATCTTGGGGTTTATGTAAACTCTTATCGACTTTTCAAGGCAGTATTTGAGTATCTCGCTCCTGAGCGAATGGGGTATGTCGTTGATTATCACGGCGTCATACTCATCTATGCGTGAGGTTATCTCCTCATAGCTCTCCTCGCAGCTTACAGCTTCGCATATTACGTACTTGTCGCCCCTCTTGCCCATTTTCTTGATAAGCTCTACAGCATTCTTGTTGCCGTAAACGACTATCATTCGCCTTGGCGGGTAGAGCTTGGCAAACAAGGCGCTGAACACATAGACCCACAAGGCAAGTATGCAGAACTCAAACCCCGTGAGTGCCAGCATAGGCTTAACCGACAGACGGCCACGGCCTATGAGAGATATCATTACAAAGGCCATAGTGTTAGTTGAAAGTGTGCCTATGACCTGCGAGCCGATAAGCGACAGCTCGGTGTAATAGCCAAGGTGAAATGCCCCGAAAAAGCTGCCGATAAATATATACATCACCGCATATATCGCAACTAAGAGTATGTTACCGTTTTTCCAGAACGGGTCCTCCATTACCTCGTTATAGGAGTTGTTCCACACCTCGCTGAATGCAAGAGTGAACATCGTGACTATAACAGTTGAGGCAAGCAGGTTTATTATCCTTTTGAACTGCTCTTTATTATTCAAAATAATTCTCCTGTTTATTATTGTGTTTTACAACTTAACTTATATTATACCACTTTTTTTCGGATTTAGCAAGACCTATTTTGTTTGCGGCTCTTTGTTAAATATCGCATAAATGTTCTATGTGGAACATTTTGACTTTTCCAATGGTTTTGGGCGTTTGCAGATGTTCTGCTTTTTATGTGCTCAAAGCATTTATCTCCTCTATCGTCAACCCCTTGTGAACTGCGAGATTTACAGCAAGTGCTATCAGCGCCGCACCGTGCCTTACCACCGTGTCAATGCGGCTCGGGGTTATCATAAGCCCTTTGAGTGCCTCGTCCTCAGCGCCCGTTACAGCGGCTATGTCAGCTACTGTGGGAATGCCTATGGCTATGCAGGGCAGCCCCATTGACGAGGGCGATATCTCGGCACGGCAGTTGCCCACACCGCTGCCCGGCGAGATCCCCGTGTCGCACAGCTGCACGGTAGTGCCTAAGTTGCCCATATCCGAGCAGGCAAAGGCATCGCATACTATCAGCGCCGAGGGCTTTGTGTCGCCTGCTATCAGCTTAAGCAGACGGGCGTTCTCTATCCCCGTCTGTGCAAGCACGCCCGGGCTTATCGCCGATACCTTTGCAAGAGCCCCCAGCTGACTTAGCACACGGCTCTCAATGTGGCGTGTGGCAAGAATCTTGTCAGCCGCAAGAGGGCCTATGCTGTCGGGGGTTATCTGCCTGTTGCCAAGCCCTGCAAAGAGCACTCCCCCGCTAATATCAGACGGCAGAAGTGCCGCTATCTCCTGCGAGAGAAGCAAAGCACGCTCGTTGAAGCAGGCGGCGTCCTCCTCAAAGCTGCCGTCGGCGGCTCTTATGGTGAGATAACGCCCCTTAGACCTGCCTATGC
Organism: uncultured Ruminococcus sp.; assembly: GCA_902787365.1. Classification (GTDB taxonomy): domain Bacteria; phylum Bacillota; class Clostridia; order Oscillospirales; family Ruminococcaceae; genus NK3A76. The sequence continues at coordinate 5,910 of CADAGC010000104.1, forward strand.
CTTTGGCGGCTTCGTCGGTGACTATCTCAATGCGGGTGATGTCAAGGGCGGCCGAGGGAGCGCTCTCCTCCTGCTTTATAACGCCCCTGACCTCGCCGCTTGTTATATAGCTTGATTCGCTGGCTATGTCGGTTCTGGCTGACATGGTGATACCGCCTTTCGTAAGTAGTTTATCAACGAGTTGTGGGGAACAAAATCACAAGAAGGTTTTGGGGTCAAGCCCTTTTCCTCAAAAAGGGCTTGCGGG
>CADAGC010000105.1 GCA_902787365.1 uncultured Ruminococcus sp.
ACATCTTCCTCTGCCGCAAGCTGCAAAAGTTCTTCCTTAGTGCTGCAAGCCTTTGCCTTTTCCTGCTGTTCGGGGGTAAGGTCTTTTATGTATTCTTCAGTATTAAATTCGTTTGCCATAGCTTTTCCTCCTTATGTATTACTATTCTTTTACCGCACGTCTTCCGATATTGGTGCTGCCGCAATCACAACAGCGATACTCATAACAATCATAATCAATATCAATATTCTTGCTTCCGCAGTCTGCACAGTATGGCTCAAGAGAACCACACCCGCCTGCTACATTTTTAAGTGCTTCCATGGGTATCTCGACATCTTCCTCTGCCGCAAGCTGCAAAAGTTCTTCCTTAGTGCTGCAAGCCTTTGCCTTTTCCTGCTGTTCGGGGGTAAGGTCTTTTATGTATTCTTCAATGTTAAATTCGTTTGCCATAGCTTTTCCTCCTTATGTATTACTATTCTTTTACCACACGTCTTCCGATATTTTTGCCTTTGCAATGACAGCATCTTAGAGGATACTCATTGGCATCGGTGGAATTTTACTTTCTTGCATTTTTTGCATTCGTATCTTATGTATAATTTTACACTTTCCTTAAGAATCCATTCATGCTCACCGCCCTGCGGGCAATTATTTAATGCAGTCCCGCACCCGCCGGCAACACTTTCAAGTGCCTCCATAGGTATCTCTATATCTTCCTCTGCCGCAAGCTTCATAAGCTCGTCCTTTGTCTTGCAGGCACGGGCTTTCTCCAGCTGCTCGGGGGTGAGGTCTTTTATGTATTCTTCAATGTTTAATATTTCTGCCATTGTTACTTCCTCCATTTTCAGCGCATACGCCTAAAGCAGCCGCATATCCGAAACGGTGATCTTTTTGTGCTTCATGCGTTTACTTCTTGAACTTTTCTAAAATAGCATCTCTGATCTGAGAAGGCAGATTATCCAGCTCCGAAAAACCTATCGATTTTGAGCACTTTACGCATTTCAGCTCCAACGTACCTACCTTTTTCCAGTCATGGTCGCCGCCTGCCGGACAGCTTAACATCGAGGTAAAGCACCCGCCTGCTACGTTTTCAAGTGCGTCCATAGGTATCTCTATGTCTTCTTCTGCCAGAAGCTCCATAAGCTCTTCCTTTGTCTTGCACTCCCTTACCTTCTCCTGCTGCTCGGGTGTCAGGTCCTCTAAATACTTTTTGTAATCAAAATTCATATCTGCCATGATCATTACCTCCTGTATTATATTTCATTTATATGGTCAGCGGTAGTCAACAGCCGTGCTTTCGCAGTTACGGCATATATAAATTGTTCCGCCTTCGCCCAAACTATACAAAGTTATATCTTCACTTCCGCACGAACGGCAAACCATTCCGCTGACAGTTCTGCAGCCGCCCGCTACGCTTTCAAGTGCGTCCATAGGTATCTCAATGCCTTCTTCTGCCAAAAGCTGTATAAGCTCGTCCTTCGTCTTGCAGGCACGAGCCTTTTCCTGCAATTCGGGGGTTAAGTTTTTTAAATATTCTTCCATTTCGATATTGATGTTTGCCATAGTTTTTCCTCCTTTGTATAACTATTCTTCTTTTACCACACGTTTTCCGATATTTTTGCTGTTGCAATGACGGCATCTTTTATAAAAATAGTCAAAATCATCAACCTCAATACTAATATCTGTACTTCCGCAGGATTTACAGTAATACTCATAAGAATCACACCCGCCTGCTACATTTTCAAGTGCTTCCATAGGTATCTCAACATCTTCTTCTGCCGCAAGCTGTATAAGTTCCTCTTTGGTCTTGCAAGCCTTTGCTTTCTCCTGCTGTTCGGGGGTAAGGTCCTTTATGTATTCTTCAATTTTATATATTTCTGCCATTGTTATTCTCTCCTTTTATTATTATTAACTGCCCTTCTTTATCTGGATGCTGCCGCACGATTTGCAGATTAATACCTTCGCACCGGGTCTCTTGGTAATTCCTATATTATCACTTCCGCATTTTTGGCAAGTGCCTTTGATAGTAAGACACCCGCCTGCCACACTTTCGAGTGCGTCCATAGGTATCTCTATGTCCTCCTCCGCCGCAAGCTTTATAAGCTCGTCCTTCGTCTTGCACGCCCTTGCTTTCTCCTGCTGCTCGGGTGTCAGGTCTTTTAAATAGTTTTCCATATCAAATGTCTTTTCGCTCACAAGTCTTCCCTCCTCTCTCAGCAGATATGCCAATGCTTTATACCTGTTGAAACAATTATATCTGACTTTATTCCAGCGAGCCGGAGCTTACCACCTTAGCCCTGCATTTTCTGCATTCATAGGTAGCATAATTCGGGTCTGTCTCAAACCCGATCTTTTTCCATTCGTGCTCGCCGCCCTGCGGGCACTTCTTTAATGCAGTCCCGCACCCACCGGCAACACTTTCAAGCGCCTCCATAGGTATCTCTATATCTTCCTCCGCCGCAAGCTTTATAAGCTCGTCCTTGTTCTTGCAAGCCTTTGCTTTCTCCTGCTGCTCGGGAGATAAGTCTTTCAGGTATTTTTCTATATCAAATCTTTCTGCCATAGGTTTATCCTCCTGTATCATCTTACGTCTGCTCTTAACTGCTGACTACACGCATACCAATATTGGTGCTGCCGCATTTGGCACATGAGTGCCCCAAATAATAATCATAAGCAATAATTGTACTTGAGCAGTCCTCGCAGTATAACTCGGTGGTATCGCACCCGCCTGCTACATTTGCAAGTGCTTCCATAGGTATCTCAACACCCTCGTCTGCCGCAAGCTTCATAAGCTCGTCCTTGGTCTTGCAGGCACGAGCCTTTTCCTGCTGTTCGGGGGTTAGGTCTTTTATGTATTCTTCTATATCAAACTTGTATGCCATAGGTAATTCCTCCTTAGTGAACAATTATGCCCAAAGAAACTATTGAACTGTCATTCAGAAAAAGACATTTATTTCTCTTCCGCACTTTTTACATTTTAATCCAAACGAACTGATAGCTTCCCAGGTATGCTTACCGCCCATCGGACACGTCTCAAGCGAAGTCCAGCAGCCGCCTGCTACGCTTTCGAGCGCCTCCATAGGTATCTCTATATCTTCCTCTGCCGCAAGCTTCAAAAGATCTTCCATTGTCTTGCAGGCACGAGCCTTTTCCTGCAGTTCGGGTGATAAGTCATTAAACAACTGCTGAATATCAAATTTATTCTCTGCCATTATCATTGCCTCCTTTAAATGCCGCTTCATATGCTTACCGCAGCCTTTCATCAAGATATAAAAAACCGTCCTTTTTTATCTTCAAGCTTATTATACCATACAGATATAACAAAAGTGCAACAAAAAGGACGGTTTTAACGCTGTATTTTTATACAAAGTTTATATATGTTTTTCGGCAAATATGACGAAAATGTTTCCCGAAAACGTTTGATTTACAAATTCTCAGTTCGTGACTTGCGCTCATCATAGTATTTCATTTCAAGAAAGCCGCGTGTTTCCTCGGCAAAGCTGTACTGCGTCATATACTCGCCGGCATATAACGATATAGCATACGGATCGCCTTGTAAATAGCGGTAATAATCACATTCGAGCAGGTGCGTATTAACGGCAAAGCTGCCGCCTGATTTAATGATGATCTTATCTATGCCGTGCTTGAAGAAAGTAAAAATAATGTCGCCTATATACACCCTTATCTTGCTTTTTGTGGTTTCATCAGGCAGGCTGTCAGGCTCTATATTGCCTATCATCATATCCATATTGCACAAAGCACCACGGCGGTCGATAAGATATGCAAGCATTTCCTTGCTCTTGCGGCGCTTGAATTTAACAGGTTCGCCGTTTACAAACACCTCAAAGCTGCCAAAGCACTGAACGCGCACAGGCTTTACCTCTGCCGATGCAGTACGGTAGCGCAGGTGAGACAGTGCATCCTCTATCTTCTTTTCGGTAAAGGGCTTTAATATATAGCCGCTTGCGTGCATTTCAAATGCAGGCTGCATATAGTTTCCTGTGCCTGTAAGAAAGATTATATTGCAAAGCGGATAGCGCGCAGTTATTCTTTTTGCAAGTTCAATACCGTCAAGCCGGGGCATTTCAATATCAAGAAAAGCCACCTCAAGCGGTTCATCAAGGTCATCAAGCACTTCAAGCGGATCGTTATAAAACCTGTGTACACCGCCCGGATCAAGCTTTTCAAGAATACGTTCAAGCATTATCGTTATTGACCTTTTATCATCAACGCCTATAATATACATAAGCAATACTCCTTTATATTCTTACGGCGCAGCTATGGTCATCACATACACCTTATTACATTATAACACATCTTCACAAATAAATGAACAAAAATTCAAAAAAATGTCAAATACCGCTTAACAAATTTTTTCTTTGTTTTTTGTACACATTAACTATAAAAACGCCAAAGCATTTACAAAAGTGCAAAAGCTTTATACAACAGTCACAAACGGGTGTGCATATTTTCGGCACATTACACAGCACAGGGGCAGTATATGTGTTATACATTTGTTGCGTGGCTTATGGTATAATGATAAAAGCTTTATACAAACAAAAAATTGGAGGAAGCCTGTATGATGTATACACTTATGAATGCCGACTACGAGGTACTGCAGTTTGAAGCCGGCAGAACATATAATGATATAAGATTTATAAAAGCACTTGAAGGCATAAACGCCGCGCCCATATATTTTGACAAACGCGCCCCCGGTGCCGATCTGGCAAACTTTATCAGCACAAGGGTGATAAGCACCGGCAGGAACGATGCAAAGGATATTCTCAGTGCTCTGGGCATGGAAAGCCCGCTTGAGCTTTCACTCAGGGCATACGGGCTTTCGCTTACCGATTGCTACTGGTACAGGCCGCAGGGCTGCACACTCAAATGGAAAGACGTAAGCTGTTTTGGCAGAAAGTGGGACACGCGCTTTGGCGAGGCGATACTAAGCAAAGATTATGATCTTTTAAAGAAAGCCGATCCGCTTACGCCTGACTGCACGCTTGGCGGCATAACAACAAAAGCGTGGCTGCACCAAAACGGAACACCTGTTATGCTGAAAGCCGAAAATTGTGAGGATGCTTTTATAACACGCGCAGAACTGCTATCGGCGCAGCTCGCAAAAAGGCTGCTTGATGAAAAAGACAGGGTGGATTACCGGCAGGAGCAATTCGCCGGCAGAAGGTTTATAGCGTGCGATTGTATGATAAGCGACAACGAAGAATTTGTTCCGGCGCAGCAGCTGATATCGCTGCTTGGCTGGAAAAACGGTTATGACACCTTCAAGCAGATATCAAAAGACAACGAGCTGTTAAAAGAATTCACCAACAAGGCGGTATCGCTGGGAGTAAGCGGCACAGCGGCTTATTTTGCAAAGATTGCCATAGTATTCAACCTTTCGCTTGGCGGAGATTCACACTTTATGAACTTTGGCTTTATAAGGGATCTTGATACACTAAAGCTAAGAACAGCACCGTTATTTGACAGGGGACGTTCATTCGGCAGCTTTGGCGAGCCGATAGAAAACGGCTGCATATCAGTAAAGAAATATGCGCTTACAACACCTAAAACGCTGTTTCTCATAATGCTTTTATTCAGTACCATATGCCGCCCCGAATGGGATTACAGCTGGTTTGAGCCAAAGCGCCTTGAAGGCTTTACTCAGGAGATAGCAGACACCCTCAGCGGCTGTGAGGAAGCAACAGACGAGTTTATAAAGCTATTGCAGCAGGCTTTTGAATACCAGCTTGACTATGTATGCAAAGCCGCAGAAAAAAGCCGCTGTGTACCCCGTACCGATTGACTTGAAGGCGGATTTACAGTAAAGTATACATGGGTGAGTATAGTTGGGTATAGTCAGATATAGTAAATTATAGTTATTTATAGAATAAATGAGTCTGGGGTGGTTGGCGGGTACAGAAAATATAGTATGCGTATAGCTTAGCCTGACATAGTATAAAAAGCGATACCTGGACCCTCTGAAAAAAAGTCTGTAAAAAGTCAGCAAACTGTGATAAAATAGAATTAATATCACAGGAGGCTGATTTTTTATGGCAAGAAGAAAAAGAGAA
>CADAGC010000106.1 GCA_902787365.1 uncultured Ruminococcus sp.
CGTGAAAGTTTTTTTCAAAAAAATGTGTTTTTTTCTTGCTTTAGGTACAATTTATTGGCAACACTACTGACTATTATCATAGAAATATGGCTTCACTTCCCGTAAAACCACTAAAATATCATAATACTATCTACGGTTACCATATATAAAATTCGAGAACGAGAAAGGGCTGAAACTGCGCATCTACGCTGTTTCAGCCCTTTCTATCTATTTGGTTACCCAAAGTTGGTGACCCGTACGGGATTTGAATCAAGGAACGAATGTTCTATACGATTTTGCGGCTTGCTGAGAACTGCGTAAATACGCCATTTCAGAGCAAGTTAGATAAACCAAGTTTTTGTAAGTTTAAGTGATTATTCATATCAATAAGGCCCAAATAAGGCCCAAGACCATTGGATATTTCTGCAAAATACTATACAAAAAACAGAGAGGTATCCAAATGAAAAGTATAATTGAGCAAATGTATGATGGAGATCTTTTTCCGACAGGTACATATGAACACAGCAGCATGGAATATAAAAGAGCAATGGATAAGCTTGTAGCTGCCGAGTCCGAGCTGCTTGTATCTTACCCACAGATCAAAGAATTGTTTGACCGTTATCAAAGCGCCCAGATCGAGCTCATAAGTATAAACAACCGACAGGAATTTGTGAATGGATTTAGGATAGGCGCAAGGATAGCATTGGAAATCATAGGGTCAATGTAATAGTTTTAGGGAGCCAATCAAAATCGGCTCCTTATTTTTACAGTGTTGTCCTTAATTTTTCTCCTTTAGCCGATAAGTCCTGTTCCTGTTAGCGCCCTCGGCAACAATGACCCCATCAGCAATCAGAGAATTGAGAATATGATTTCCTCAGCGGTGATGCTGAGAAGATGCTCGGTCTGGAGAACTGCTTTGTCTACATGGCGAGAGAAGCGGTGTTTGAGTGTATGATTTATATTTGATAGTTTACGGCTGTGCCTTCGGGTGCAGCCGTTTTTATGCTTCAAATGCTAAATTCTCAATCTGTGATAAAAACTGATCTTCGTTCAATTCTTTAATCTCAGATCGATATAAACCTGTTAGATAATTTCTTCTCCTGAACTTATTATTACATAATTTTACACATTTGTCAATCACCGGAATGGTTAAAAATGCCGTTTTAAGGCAAAAACTTCCTGCCGCTTTCGCAGCTTTATATTTTTTGTTGGAAAATGCACCCATTCACCGCCCTGCGGGGGTATATATTATGGTATAAAACAAAATAATCATATCAAATGATCTATAGGAGGAATAAATCATGCCTAAGCCAAAACCCTTAACAAGAAGTTTTGCATTTATTTCAAATAACATCTGCGCCCCCTACCGTGCCGGGACAATGGGGTCGATATTAAAGCAGGTGCTGCCCAAGGAGAAGGCAGATCATCTGCATGAACTTATGACTAAGCTCGATACTTCGACGAAATTCGGGGAGACGTTTATGGACACCCCCGTCACTATGAATGCAAATCAGGAGCTGTATGATAAAGCATCGCAAAGAGGGATTCTGATACCTGTCAGCATCGAGAAGGAAACGGAGATACTGAATAACTATAAGGAAGTTGTTGATTATTTCAAAGAGCTTGCCAAGGATGAGGCTGTTCAGAAGAGCCCTGCTGCAAGGTTTATTATAAATAATCAGATACATATGGGCGAATTGACATTTGACGGTAAAAATGCCGACCACCTCAGAGCTGTTACCCCTGTAAGAGGCTGGATACAGGATGCGCCCGGTGTTGATATGGTCTCTGAGTATGTTGACCCCGCCACTAATGAAAAGGTCGAAGCTAAGCTCGAGGACTACGATGCTGTCTTTGAGCATATTCAGGCTGATAAGCTGGAGGATCTTACTTACAGGCATATGGAGCTTATGCACGAGCTCGAGACACAGCCTTTAAGCGCTGTACGAAAGGCTGAGATAACCACCGAGCTTAAAAGCATATGCAAGGAGCTGGTGGAAACAGCAGAGGCTGTTGACAAAGCCGAGGCACCTGACTCTGTAAAGCGTTTGTTTTCTGATTACAGCCAAAACGTTCAGGGCAACCGTGGAGTGAATAAGGCTGCGCAAAGTCAGGCACAAAAAGAGCTTGAGCTTCTTGAAGCCGGCTGGGACCCTCAGTTTGTCGCCGATTATATTGTGTTCGAAAGAGTAACTGAAGACCTGACTGAAATGGCAAAATTTGTCGATAAGTATAAGGATACCGTTCCTGGCTTTGACAAGTTCTCTGCGGCTATCAAAAAATTGCAGGCTGCCGACCCCACCAAAAAGGTGTTTGATAAGCAGACGGGCTTTATAAAAGCATATCAGGAGTATGCCGATGCGGCAAACGAATTTATTGAGGTCACCAATTCCCCCGAGCTCATTGATTCTCTTGGAAAGATGTATGCTGTTGATGATAACAACAGAACACTTCCGGAAGGTGAGCCAAAACAGCCCATGCCCTTTGGCGTTTCGGCGCAGGATTACAGAAAGGCCGATATAAATACATATGTAGACCACAGCCCCCCGACAAATCATACAGGTGCAAAAATTTTTACACAGAATGTTCACCTCTTTGCCGATGTTACCAATTTCAAAAAGAGGGGCATAACCATAGATGATAACGGCGAGGCTGTGTTCTCCGATAAGGTGATAGATGATAACATTTCTGCACTTACAAAGCTAAATACCATTGCGGAAGATGCACTTACCAAGATGACAGAGCTTATAAAACGCTCTTCCGATGAAAATATGGACTTTGACGAGTACCGTGAAGTAAGCGACGTTGCATCTGCTATCACCAGTTTCAAGAATAATTCCATGTCAGGCTATATGAGCTATGACGACACCAAAGTAGGGCTTGAAAAGATCATCAAGGCGACTAAGATATATCAGCAATATGATTTCAACAACCCCGCCAGAGATCAGCTTGTAGATGAGGCAAAGAACTATGCCGAGGAAGCCCTCGAAAACCTGAGGAAGGCTAAGCCCGAGGGGCTTGATGTCATGAGGCCGTTCTCTGTCATCATAGACGAGATGACAAATAACCGTGAGGCTTACCGTGAATATGCCAAGGAAGCTGTCAAGACCCCCTCGGCACTGAAGCATGACTACAGCCATATAAGAATGCTCGGTACGGCTTTGCACTCAAACGCTGATCTGCTCGAGCAGATACTCGGTGAGAATGCGTATACGCCCAATATGCAAGCAAATGCAGCCCGTATGTCAGGCGGCTCGACATATGCTGACACAGGAAGTATAAATGGTGTGAGCTTTGACATATACGGAAGTGACGGCGGCATTGACAAATACGAGAGCATTGATGCAGCCCCCACCCCCGAATTGATAAAAAAGGCAAATGCTGACACACAGTATATCGCAGATGTTCTGGGCAGTGCCTCAGAAAAGCTCAGCGATAATAAATACCCCGCTGTGAAAGCCTATTTTGATTATCTTAACGGCTTTGCACAGAGCGCCCTTAAAGGCGATAACGATGTTGAGATACTAAAGCACATACCCGGCTCTTACTACTTCATCAGCTCGCCTGACTGGAGAAAGCCTAAAGACGTACCGCAGGATCAAATACTTTCGTCATTCAATGATATGTTCACAGGCATGAAGTATGTTGAGCTGTTTGATACTGTCAAGAAGCGTGTGGCTATCAAAAAAGAGCTTAAAGACGCAGTTCTTACCCCCGAGCAGAAAAAGGAGTATGCTCAAAAGCTCAAAGAATCAAACAACGAGTTGATCGGCATACTCACTCATCAGATGTCAGATGAGTGTGAGCAGAAGTACAGTAAGCATTTCCAGAAGTATGCTGACACCATTAAGGGCCAAAGAGGGAACCATATACATATAAAGTTCTTTGAAGAGCGCAACAAGGCACTTGATAACGGCTGGGACCCCACAAGGATAGATGACTATACAGCTATCAAAAAGTTAGCTAATGACTGTAAAGATTCAAATGATATCTTTGACAGGTTCAATAACCCCAAGCTGGCAAGGCTTGCGTCTATCTCCAAGAAAATAGTAAAGAACTCCCCCGATAAGATGACTTTCAAGAACCAGTTTGAGTATGACAACTACGTGCTTGAAATGTCAAGGCTTTCAAAGGACCTTTACGAAGAGGCGCAGAAGCCCGAGGTGCAAAACGAGATAAAAGGCATTCTTGATGCAGCCCTTAAGGAAGAAAATGAATATGATGCGTATATGGATCTGAGGCGCAAGGAGTACAGCGCCCATAGAAAGGACCCCTCTGTAGTTGTAAGACCGCCGATAGAGAGGCCCGATATCGTCAATAAAAAGCGCCTGTTATCGACTCTCAGCGGCGAAGTGATATCACATTCTCTGTGGCTCACGTCATTCTCTGAGGGTATGGACATTACCCACACAGCCTATAAGGGCGACCCGCAGGCAGCTGCACAGAGGGACAAGGAAGTCACCGCCACAAAGAACCTCATCGCCATTGACGGGGTTGAAAAGAACATTTCGCTCATATCAAAGTATGCTGCAAACAAGCTCAAAAAGATGAATGCCGAGATAGACGGGCTAAAGAGCGTCCCCTCAAAGGAATACAATGCTATGAAGCTCGCCCTTGCAAAGGTAGCCGGGCTCTCGCAGAGCGGGTGCAGCACAAACGGCGCTTTGAAGGCAATTGATGAGCTTGAAAAAACGACAAAGGCATACACCAAAAAGGGCGTGTTTGGCAATGAAAGAAAGGATTTTGCCAACGAGCTGAATGCAGATGCGGTCAAGTGCAAGAACCTGCTGTCAGAATCTGCAAAGAAGATGTCTTCCCAGTGCAGGGATAAGAACCTGGGTGAATTCAAAAAGCAGATGGGCGAGGATACAAATACCTTTGACGTTTACACCCACACCAAGAGCGTAATGAATGACAACAAGAACCTGAATGCTTTTAAAGATGCTGTAAGGAAGGCGCTTGATGACATACACACTAATGCAGGATTCTTTATAGTGGAATCAGACGCCAGAAATGTAGGCGAAAAGGGGCATACCGAATACCGCAGGCTTGTTCGTTCTTCCAAGCTGATCGATAAGAATATCGAAGATATGAAGCCGAAGGATGTATTTGATACATTGGTAAGGCTGCGTGATGATGCTGATAAATACGCAAAGTCGCACAAGGGCCTGACATCGGGCAATATCGGTTTAGGGCGCAACAGGTATGATCACTCCGTCGTGATACGTGACAAGCTAAACGCCGCAATGGATAAAATAGCAAAGGCTTACTATTCGCTGCATAACATTGACCCTGATAAGAAGATATCGCAGCAGCTGAATGAAAACACCCGGTATATAAATGCCAACATTGATGCTGCAAAGGAGTATTATTCCGAGCATGGTATAATCGACACATTGAAGCCTAAGACGTGGATAAACAAGCTCGCAGAGGATTCATTGGGTAACAACAGACCTGCCGACGAGGTGCAGGCAGCAGAGGCGACCCGGAAGATCAAGGACGATATTGCAAAGATAATCGCTGCAAAGCAGATAAATAACAAGCTGTTTAAAATTGATAACAACCTTGATGTTAACATATCGTCTGTAAATGAGCAGAAGAGTCTGCCCTTTGAGATGTACAAAAACGGCATTATGCAAAGCGAGGGGTTTGCAAGAATGATGACCCCTCCTCAGGGCGTTTCCGAGTGGGATCACCTTATGAGCGTCAAGAACACAGCCATGCAGAATAACGGCAATGACCTGCTTGCAAAGTTTATGAACACATCACTTGATGTTATAAATGAGCGCAACAATGTTCAGGTAAGACAGAGCGGCGCCATGAACCACCAGCTTCAGGCAAACAACAACCCGCAGATGGGCGTATAGGCATAACAAAAACCCGAGCCGACGATTGAACCGAACCATTAAAAACGTACAGTGACAAAAAAGACCTCCTATGGTATAATATAAACCATAGGAGGTTTTGTTATGGCAAGAAATTACAGACAC
>CADAGC010000107.1 GCA_902787365.1 uncultured Ruminococcus sp.
GTCACCTCAACCGTGAGTATATCCTCAAAAAGACCGCCGAGACCGATGAGCTGGAAAAGGATATCGCAGAGCTTGAAGATATCTTAGGCAGCGACAGAAAGATAAAGAAGCTCATCAAGAGCGAGCTTGAAGAGGTAATCAAGAAATACGGGCAGGAGAGAAAGACGCAGTTCTACTACTCATCAGACGTTGAAGAGGTCGAGGAAGAGGACGACACACCCGACTATGTATGCACATTCTTTATGTCGCAAAGCGGCTATTTCAAGAAGATAACCCCCCAGTCGCTGCGAATGTCATCAGAGCAGAAATGCAAAGAGGGTGACTTTATCAGCCAGACTGTTGAAGCCTCCAACAAGACCGAGCTGCTCTTCTTCGCTGACAATGCCACAGTCTATAAATCCCGTGGCTCTGATTTTGCCGATACAAAGGCAAGCGCTTTGGGTGACTTTATCCCTGCAAAGCTTGGCTTTGATGAGGGCTCGGGCGTTGTCAAGATGATAACCACCACCGACTATTCGGGCTATCTTATCTTTGTGTTTGAAAACGGCAAGTGCGCTAAGGTGCCGCTGTCGGCATACGCCACAAAGACCAACCGCAAGAAGCTTGCAAACGCCTACGGCTCAAAGGCAAAGCTCGTTGATATATTCTTTGTAGAGGAGAACGGCAGGCTTATGCTGCGCTCGTCAAACGGCAGAATGATAATCTTCGACACAGCCCTTATCAACCCCAAGGCCACTCGTGACACACAGGGCGTGCAGTGTATGACCCTTAAGGCCAAGAGTGTGCTCGACAAGGCGTTTATGATAGACGAGCAAAAAGCTGATGAGCTTTCAAAGTATGTTGTCAAGAACATACCCGTAGCAGGCAGCTTTGCAAAGGACGTTGAAGACCCCGACCAGATGCATTTCTGATAAATATATTGCATATACAAGCGTTTCGCTTTGCGGGGCGCCTTTCAGCTGACCGATATTGACATTCATAGTAATTTATGCTATTATAAGAATAACAGAAAAACAGCCGCATACAGCGGCATTGAACGGGGGATAGGTAAATATGGAATGTCCAAAGTGTCATAAGCCGATAGGCGCTAATGATTCGGTCTGCAAAAACTGCGGCCTTGTTCTTAATGATGATGGCAGTAAGGCTAAGGTGCCGCTTTTCTCGCCTAAAAAAAGCAGCGAGCGTAAAAAAGAGCGCACCGAGCTTGGCTTTTTCAGTAAGGCAAAAACGGGCGGCGAGACTGCTGCAAAGGGGCAGCTCATAGGCAAGCTCAAAATATTCGGCATAGCTTTAGCGGCTGTTGCTCTGATAGTTGTTGTAATAATCATAATCGTCAAGGTAATGGGTGGCGGCGGTGAAAAGACTGCCGAGAAGATATCAGAATATATCAATAAGCCCGTGACTACCGCCGAGGATAAGCTGGGGCTTCATTTCAAGGAAGAATCTGACTTTGACGGCGTGAATTATGCTTTCGGCTTTGACTATATATATGAAGCTGAAGACGATGTAAAGGTAGACGAGGTAAAATACCCCGAGTGGGCGATAACCATAAATGTTGATGATGATAACGACATCACCGCTGTTACCTATACAAATATAAAGCTTCTGGAGAAAAACCATAAGGGTGTCAAGACCGACAGCAAGATATCTATTGATAACTTTGATGAGGGCGATAAGCTCTCAAAGGTGCTTGATGGTATAGGTATAGACCCATACAGTATAACCTACCGCATACTTGGCAAGACCTATGTTTTCAAGTATTACTACCACGCCGATAACGGCGACAGCTGGAGCGTTATCGTAACGGCTGTGTTCGATACAGACGATAAGCTTGAATATATCACCTCGGCAGATGTTTTCCCGACTGATATGAGCTTTAGCTGATGATATGTATAGTGTAAGAGGCAGTTTGTTTTCTGCCTCTTTTTTTATTACAGAAAAGCTACAAATTATTGCGAATACTTCACAAATGAGGCTTTTTTCTTGACTTTGGTCGGGATTTTTAGTATTATAATATTGTGCGATTTTAAGTAGAAAGAGGTGGGCGCTATGGAAAAGGCAATAAGGCTGTGTATGGGCTGTATGAATGAGCTCGACGAAAACGGCGTGTGCCATTACTGTAAATATACCGATGATGCGGCCTACCTGCGTTCATACCTTGCACCCCGCACGGTGCTCGATAACAGATATATAGTAGGTAAGATGCTGTCCTATAACGGTGAGGGCGCTTCTTATATATGCTATGATTCGGTATCAAAGGAAAAGGTAGTGTGCCGTGAATATATGCCCGATACTCTTTGCGAAAGAGACAGGGGCAGTAATAATATCATAGTCAATTCCGACTGCCTGGCTAAGTATAAGACCTTTATGCAGGAGTTTGTTGAAACCAACAAGGCACTCTCCCGCATGAGGAATCTAAACCATATAGTCACCGCTAAGGATATGCTCTATGAGAATAATACGGCGTATGTTATCCTTGAATATATAGAGGGCGTGTCGCTCAAGAAATTCTTGCAGTCAAATACGGGCTTCCTTTCGTGGGAGCAGGTAAAGAAGCTTTTCGTGCCCGTGTTTACAACACTCTCTATTATCCATAACGCAGGTATAATCCACAGGGGGCTTTCTCCCGAGAATATAATAGTTACGATAAACGGCGAGCTTAAGATCACGGGCTTTTCCATAAGCTCTATAAGAACGTCGAATACGGCGCTTTCGCCCGAGTTCTATTCGGGCTATGCCGCCCCCGAGCAGTATTCTTCTCTTGACTGGCAGGGAACCTGGACTGATGTTTATGCTATCTCGGCAGTCCTTTATAGGATACTTACGGGAACTGTGCCGCTTGATGCACTTACAAGAATAAATAACGACACCATGCCCGAGCCTGCAAGGGTCAACCCGCAGGTGCCGCCAAGAGTTTCAAAGGTGCTTATGAAAGGCCTTGCAGTAAGAGGCGAGGAGAGGGTGCAGACTATCACCGAGCTGGTGACGGCGCTCTTTGAGCAGCCCGAGTATGTCGAGCACCGTAAGGGTCAGACGCAGACTATACCCATAGCAAGAGCGGCGGCTGACAGCAGGAATTACAGGAACGACCGTGAAAGGCCTAAGCAGCAGCCTGCCAAGCCCAAGGAAGAGCCTAAAAAGCCGGGAAATAAGATAGTAGTGGCAGGCTTTGTGGGGCTTGTGGCGCTTTTGTGCGTGGCACTTGTGCTGCTTTATAAGATAATGTCGGGGGATAAGGATAACACTTCAAGCCTTGCCGACAGCAAGCCTGCCGTTGTCACCTCTGCGACTAATGAAAAGGTCGCCAAGCCCGAAAGCAGCTCGCAGCAAGAGGAATCCTCCGAGAGCGGCTATGGCGAAGGCGCTATTATGTCAAATGTCGTAGGTCAGAGGTATGACAGCGTTATCGACCAGCTTGATGATTATTTCGATGTTGTGGTCGAGGGCTTCTATTCCGATGATTATAACGAAGGCTATATCACCGAGCAGAGCATACCTGAGGGCACTTCATATGACCCGTCAAAGAGACATAAGCTGACCCTTAAGGTCTGCCAGGGGTCTGAGTATGCAACTATTCCCGACTATTCGGGCTATACGCAGGAAAGCTATCTTAAAAAGCTCGGCGAGCTAAGGATAAAGTATAAGGTTGTCGAGACAGAGAGCAGCGAATCAAAGGGAAGCGTTGTCAAGCTCAGCAAATCGGCAGGGGATAGAATAAACGTTAAAAACGGCGAGGAGCTTATAGTTTACGTTTCTACAGGCGAGCAGGAGACATCTATCGTCACCGTGACAGAGCCGCCCGTGACCGAGCCTACCGAGACTCAGACCGAGCCGACTGTTACCGAGCCTACAGAAACACAGACCGAGCCGCCAGTCACCGAGGAGCCGGGCGATGACCCCGACAATCCCGATGACGCAGATGACCCCGAGCCTAATTGATAATACTAAATACACAAGGTATCGCCGCAAGCGGTACCTTTGTTGTTTTTTGCGATGCTTGGCCTGGTGCGGCGAATTTACACTGTTTCTTATGCTGACAGGGATATAAATAAAGTGTAAAATAACTTTAAAAGCCTTGACATCGGGGCGGCTTTGTGTTATCATATAAATTGGTGATTAGAAAACGTTTGCGTAAATTGCATAACGTTTCCTTTGTTTGGTTATGAAAAATGCCGAATTTCAGGCAGAATTTTCGTAAAAGGATGGAGAATGATTATGGCAAAGAAGATCGGTATTCTTACAAGCGGCGGTGACGCCCCGGGAATGAACGCCGCAGTCAGAGCGGTAACAAGGGCGGCTATCACAAAGGGCATTGAGGTAGTAGGTATACAGAGAGGCTATGTAGGCCTTCTCAATAAGGAAGTCGTTGAGATGAACGCAAGGACTGTTTCCGGCATCATCCAGCGTGGCGGTACCTGCCTTTATACAGCAAGATGCCCCGAGTTCCGTAATATGGAAGGTGTTATGAAGGGTAAGGCAGTCTGTGACGAATTAGGCCTTGAGGGCATAGTAGTTATCGGCGGCGACGGTTCTTTCAGAGGTGCAGGCGACCTTTCAAACGCAGGTATTCCCTGTATAGGTCTTCCCGGCACAATAGATAACGATATTCAGTGCACAGAATATACAATCGGCTATGATACTGCTATGAACACAGCTATGGAGATGATAGATAAGCTCCGTGATACTACTCAGTCTCACGACCGCTGCTCTGTAGTTGAGGTAATGGGCAGAAAGGCAGGCTACATCGCAGTTAACGTTGGTATAGCTGTTGGTGCAGAGGCTGTTATAACACTTGAGCGTGAGTATGACCTTGACGCTATCGCTGCTAAGATGGTAAGAGTCAAGGATTCAAAGAACGGCAAGCACCACTTCATCATCGTCGTTGCTGAGGGTGTCGGCCAGACTGAGAATATAGCTAAGTCTCTCCAGGAGATGACAGGCATCGAGTCAAGAGTAACTATCCTCGGCCACGTTCAGAGAGGCGGCTCGCCTACACTTCGTGACAGAGTTGTGGCTACTGAAATGGGCTATCACGCTGTTGAGCTGCTCGAGCAGGGCATCGGCAACAGAATAGTTGGTCTTAAGGACGGCAAGGTATATGATATCGACCTCCAGGAAGGTCTTGCTATGAAGAAGCCCTTCTTAGACCACAGATATGATGTATTCTATGATACTGCATACTGATATCTATCGGTATACAATATAAAATCAAAAACAAAACAGAGTAGAGCTACGAGCGTCAAGT
Organism: uncultured Ruminococcus sp.; assembly: GCA_902787365.1. Lineage (GTDB taxonomy): Bacteria > Bacillota > Clostridia > Oscillospirales > Ruminococcaceae > NK3A76. The sequence continues at coordinate 5,246 of CADAGC010000107.1, forward strand.
GCTGTCGGAACGGGGAGTTGTCCGGCGGACGAAAAAGTAAGATTCTCTTGCCTTTGCGGTTCGTATCTCGCATCCCGCTGAATGTATGAACAAGGCTTTTTGCGGCTTTGCGGCATCTTTACGGGTGATCGCAGAGCCGTTTTTATTCCTTTTTGTATGTGCAGCTGTCAACCAAAGGAAGGAAGATGTAAAGTGAAAAAGTTTTTCAAAATGTTTGCCGACTCCGCTAAGGAATTCGGCTCGGTCAAGTCAATAACCGTCACGGGAATGTTTATCGCCGTTTCAATGGTCATCGAGTCTTTGTCGATAGATATAGGCTATACCAAGATAAACTTCGCTTTTCTCGCAATAGCGGTTATCGGTATGCTTTTTGGCCCCGTTGTCGGCTTTGGCGCAGGTCTTATCTGTGATGTGGTGGGCTTCTTTGTTCACCCGACGGGCGGCTCGTTCATGCCTGTGTATACTCTTGTTGCAGGCTTGCAGGGACTTATCTACGGCATATGCCTCTATCATAAGTATGAAATGCACATCGTTGTCAAGGGCAAGGATATCTCCCTCTTTGTAAGGGCTACCATT
>CADAGC010000108.1 GCA_902787365.1 uncultured Ruminococcus sp.
AACAGAAGTTTTAGGAAGGGAGTTTGAGGGATAACCCTTTTTCAAAAGGGTTTCCCTCAATCATCATTATAGTTATTCTGTATCAGTACCCGTCTTATGTCAAGCGGAGTTGCTTTTTTATCCTACCGTGCCATCATTATTGGTCTGCTGCGTTGTCTGCTGCGGCTGTTCAACGTCGGTGCGCTTTAGGTTCTTGTCCTCGGCATTGGGGTCAATGGCGTCTGCGAAGACCACCTCGCCATTCTCGGTCATATAGGTGTTCGTCTCACGGTTCCATTGTGGCTTGCTTGAAAGATACTGCCCCTCGTGCAGCCTGCTGCCGTCTTCATTCACAATGCCAAGCTCCTTGGCCGTCTGTATCAGCGAGTCAGCCATAGCCTCGGCGTAGGCGTCAAAGTTCTTATCAAGCAGCTCGTTGTCCTTGTCATTGGTTATAAAGCCAAGCTCTACAAGGCAGCTGGGCATATGGGTCTGGCGGTTGACCTGATAGTTCGACTGCGGCTCGCCTATAAAGCCGTAGTTGACGTTTCTGTTCTCGTTTATGCCTACCCTGTCAAGGGCTGTGAGCAGGTTTGACGCAAGCAGCGTGTCGGCCTGCGGCTCGTGGTTGTTGACCCATATCTCAACGCCCTTGAACTTCTCATCGGCGCTGTTTCTATGGATAGACACAAACAGGTCAGCCTTTGAGTCATTTGCGGCTATGCATATTTCTTCAAGAGAGAGCAGCCTGTCATCATCTCTTGTCAGAACAACGGTAACGCCCTTGGCCTCTAAGTATTCTTTTATCTTGCTGCACATATTAAAGGTGTCGTCTTTCTCCCAGCGCTTGCCCGATTTGTCGGTAGCGCCGCCGTCCTCGCCGCCGTGACCGGGGTCAAGGCAGACTATGAACTGATAGCTCTGCGCCTGCTGCGGCTGGGTGTCGCTATCATCTGATGAGCCGTCGTCGCTCACCGAGACTGCCGCATCTGTCACCTCTGACGAGCTGTCATCAGAGCCTTTTATTGCGCCCGCTATCGCCATTATGCCCTTGACAATGCCGAATATCAAAAGTATGATAAGCACAAGCGCTATTATTATCCTGTCCCAGTAGACTTTTACTTTGGTGTGCTGCCCGGGTTTGACGGGGTCACGCCCGTATTTTTCTCTGAATTCCTCGTCTGTCATCTTGTTTCCTCTCTGTATGTATGTGCGGTTTCTTTTGTCAGAATAGTTGATGTGGTAAATCGGGGATTGTGCATTGACAGCTCCCAAAATAGTTTATTTTTATTATTATATCATATTTTTCACCCTGTTGCAATAAGCTAATTCTTAAAAATCTCCCACGCATAAATGATAATATTGTGTAAATCCCCCATAATGCGGGTATTCGTTTTAAAAATATTAACCTTTCGCCCTCTAAAAAGGTTGCAAAAGGCAATAAAATATGGTATAATTGTAATTGTTCACAAGGCAGCGCCGAGGTGTTTATGCGTTTATTCATGATTTTTGCATAAAAAATGTATATTTTCACATTTATACATACTAATATGCATTTTATGCACTAAAAATGTGTATAAATCTTAAAATATACGCCAAAACACTTGACAAAGCCGTATAAAGGTGTATAATGTTATTATATTATTCATCTACAAGTTATTTTACGGAGGTTTTTTACAATGGATCAGAGCATCAAAAAGGTAGTTCTTGCATATTCGGGCGGTCTTGATACATCTATCATCATACCGTGGCTGAAGGAAAACTATAACAACTGCGAAGTATTAGCAGTTTCGGGCAACGTAGGCCAGGGCACAGAGCTTGACGGCCTTGAGGAAAAGGCTATAAAGACAGGCGCTTCAAAGCTTTATATCGAAGACCTTACAGAAGAGTTCATAAGCGATTATGTATTCCCCACAGTACAGGCAGGCGCTATTTATGAGAACAGATATATGCTCGGCACATCTTTCGCACGTCCTATCATCGCTAAGAGAATAGCTGAGATAGCTCTTAAAGAGGGCGCTGACGCTATCTGCCACGGCTGCACAGGCAAGGGCAACGATCAGGTGAGATTTGAGCTTGCTATAAAGGCATTCGCTCCCGATATGAAGATAATCGCTCCCTGGAGAATATGGGATATCAAGTCGAGAGATGAGGAGATAGACTACGCAGAAGCACACAATATCCCCTTAAAGATAAACAGAGAAACTAACTATTCAAAGGATAAGAATATATGGCACCTTTCGCACGAGGGCTTAGATCTTGAAGATCCTGCTAACGAGCCCCAGTACGAAAAGCCCGGCTTCCTTGAAATGGGCGTTTCGCCTATCATGGCACCCGACAAGCCCACATATGTGACCATCCACTTTGAAAAGGGTGTTCCTACAGCGATCGACGGCAAGGACATGGGTCCTGTTGAGATAGTTGAGACACTTAACAAGCTCGGCGGCGAGAACGGCATCGGCCTTGCAGACTTAGTTGAGAACCGTCTTGTAGGTATGAAGTCAAGAGGCGTTTACGAGACTCCCGGCGGTGCTATCCTCTACCACGCACACGAAGTGCTCGAAACTATCACACTTGATAAGGAAACATCAAGAGTTAAGCAGTATCTTTCCATAAAGTTCGCTGACATCGTTTATAACGGTCAGTGGTATACTCCCCTTCGTGAGGCTATGAGCGCATTCGTAAACGAAACACAGAAGACAGTTACAGGCGACGTTAAGCTCAAGCTCTACAAGGGCAACATCATCAACGCAGGCGTTACATCTCCCTACACTCTCTATGATGAGGAAGTTGCAACATTTGATGAGGATAATGTTTACAATCAGGCTGACTCGGCAGGCTTCATAAACCTCTTCGGTCTCCCGATAAAGGTAAAGGCTAAGCTTGAGCAGAAGAGAAACGGAAAGTAATATGCACATCGATTGCAGGAGGAATTTGCTATGAGTGAGAAGATAAATGACTTACTTGAACCTGCGATAGACAAAAAGGTTGAGATAACCTATGACAGCCTTCCCGGTTCAAGGTTTGAAGATGTAAACCTCGGCAACGCTACATTCAACAATGTTAGCCTTAAAGAGGCAGATTTCAACGACGTTAATATGGACGGCACAAAATTCAATGACATATCAATGAAAGGTTCGAGCTTTACCGATATGTATATGGTAAACTCTAAGTTCTTAGGCGTTAACCTTTCAAGCAGCAAGTTCGGCTGCTCGATAATGACCAATGTCGAATTCAAGAACCCCGACCTCAAGAACTCGATATTCATTCACTGCGACCTCTCAAACGTAGAGATCAACGAGTGCAATATCGACGGGCTCAAAATAAACGGCATTGACATTCAGAAGCTCATTGAAAGATACGAGGAAGAAAAGGCATAAACCCAAAACACAAGGCAAGAAGCAGGATCTATTCAAATTATTTTCTGTTTCTTGCTTTACCTTTTTTAAAGAGGAGAAGAATATGAACGAAAGCATAAAAAAAGCCTTTAATGTGCTGCTGAGAACTGTCATTTTCTGCTGCTTTGTAATGTCCGTCATAATGGTGAAGCACTTTTTCGGTATGTATGGCGACAGCATCACCAATGACGAGGATCTTGTTATGACAAAAGATCTGCTGATAGATTTCGGCAAGTATGCATCGCTTTTCAGGGCTGTTTTCTTTACAAGCATCGCAGCGGCAGTTCTGAGCGTTGTCGCAGGAAAATATAAGGCTTCGGGCGCAGCCGTGTTTTTCAGAACGGCGCTGATCGGCGCACTTATCTATTCGATGTCGTTCGGAATGGCAGCCTGCGGGGCTATCATTGATATAACAGATGTGGCAGATGATATAGATGTTTCGGCGTATGAAGATTTTGAAGATATAGATGAGGATATACTGATAGATGCGGGCATGGATAAAGACCGTGCCCAGGATATAGACGAGTCGTTCAAGAGCGAGAAAACAGTCGTATCCTTTGCAGCAGCACCCTTTACTACTACATTTTTGTATTTTATCCTCTCGATGACCTCGCTGCATAATCTGTTAAAGAAAAAGCCCGCCGGCGCACACTGCGGCGGCTGTGAGGATGCAAGCAGGATAGAGAACTTCGACCCCTCAATGCTTAACGGCGGCAGCCACTTCGGGGGTATGAATATGCCGATAGGGGGTACTTCTGCAAACAACATCTTCGCACAAAGAGCGCAGATGATGCAGGGGCAGCAGCCGTTCCCCTTCCAGCAGCCCGTTCACGACCACCACGACAGCGCAGCGCTGCACGACCTCGAAGCCGACGGCGAGTTCCACAACTACGCACAGGCCGAGGCTGACATGACCGACGACAGCAGCGACTACATCTCGCAGCTTCAAAAGGAAGAAGGCAGAGGCCACAGGGTAACGGACGAGGACTTTATGTGACCGCTACACGGTCACAAATGCATAATGCATAATTCATAATGCATAATTAAGGTATCGCCTGCGGCGATGTATTCTATAATTCAGTCAGCAGACTACTTATTAAGGAGACGTATATAATGGCAGGAAAAATGTGGGCAGGACGTTTCACAAAGGAAACGGACGAGCGTGTGAATGATTTCAATTCATCAATAAAATTTGATGCGAGAATGTATAGGCAGGATATCGAGGGCAGCATAGCCCACGCTACAATGCTTGGCGAGTGCGGCATAATATCCGCCGACGACAGCAAGGCTATAATCGAGGGCTTGAAGGGCATACTCGCCGATATCGAAAGCGGCAAGTTACAGTTTGACCCGACAGCTGAAGACATTCATATGTTCAACGAGGCAGAGCTTACAAAGAGAATAGGCGATGCAGGCAAGAGACTTCACACAGCACGTTCAAGAAACGACCAGGTAGCCCTTGACATAAGAATGAACCTCAAAGTCGAGATAAGGGAGATCCAGGCGCTCACAAAGGAACTTATAGAAACACTTTGCAAGATAGCGCAGAACAACCTCACAACAGTAATGCCCGGCTACACACATCTGCAAAGGGCGCAGCCGATAACCCTTGCGCACCACATGATGGCATATGCGCAGATGCTGCTGCGAGACCTCGGCAGATTAGAAGACACCTACAAGAGAACAAACATCATGCCCTTGGGCAGCGGATAGTAATAGGTGCCGGAAAGAATGGACGGCGTTCTGATTCGGATTTCATAGGTATAACCGTCGCCGGACGCTTCGGGAATACTGACAATGCCTCCGTCTTTTTTCAGGTAGCAGACAATGCTTCCCCCTTGCTCCGTCAGATATTTTTCAAAATCAGTGTACTCCTCCACGGCGTTTTCCGCCGGCTGCGAACCGGCTGCCGCCGACAGCGCTTTTTCTTCGGTTGTTTCCGGCTCCTTCGTCGGAGCTTCATAGCACTCGTCAGTGTGGGTGTGGGCTTCCAGCCCGCAGGCAAGCACCTGCTGCTCCGCGTAACATTCCTCGGTGTGCGCGTGGTTTTCGTCCGTGTTGTCGCAAATCAATCGTTTTTCTGTGCGGTAGCATGCTTCTGTGTGGGTATGCTCCTCGATTCCGCAGGTGGGAACCGAAGCCGTTACCGCAGGCAAAATCATGGCGTAGGTTGTGGCAAACACCACCAGGGCGGCTGCCGCCGCAAACGAACGCCTGACAAGCCGTTTGACAGTTGTGCCGCGCGTTCGCTGCGGCTTTTCATGCCAATCGCTGTGTTTCATTGATTGCACCTCCTTATTATTCGCTATTTCACTTCACCGAAGCGGGTCAGCGGCCATGCCCGGAGCAGAATTCTTCCGACAATCTGTTCCTCGGACACGCACCCCATGACGCTGCTGCGGCTG
>CADAGC010000109.1 GCA_902787365.1 uncultured Ruminococcus sp.
TCTGCCTCGGTCTCGTCAGAAAGCTCCTTGGTCTCTCTGATGTTGCCTGTTACAGAGGGGTGAGCAGACTCAACATAGTCAAACAGCTCAGCCTGGAACTCTGCTATGTCCTCAACTGCTATATCCTTAAGATAGTTGTTTACTACCGCATAGATGATGAGCACCTGATGCTCGACCTTAAGCGGCGAGTTTCTGCCCTGCTTAAGAACTTCAACTATTCGCTCGCCCTGTGCAAGCCTGTCCTTGGTGTCCTTATCGAGGTCAGAGCCGAACTGCGAGAAGCTTTGCAGCTCTCTGTACTGCGAGTAGAGAAGCTTCAATGAGCCGGCAACTTTCTTCATAGCCTTAATCTGCGCCGAGCCACCGACACGGGATACTGAGATACCGGGGTTAACAGCCGGACGAATGCCCGAGAAGAAAAGCTCTGTTTCAAGGAATATCTGACCGTCTGTGATAGATATTACGTTTGTAGGAATATACGCCGAAACGTCGCCTGCCTGTGTTTCGATTATGGGCAGGGCTGTTATCGAGCCGCCGCCGTAATCCTTGTTCAGGTTGCAGGCACGCTCAAGAAGTCTTGAGTGCAGATAGAATACATCGCCCGGGTATGCCTCACGTCCTGTAGGACGCTTAAGCAGAAGCGACATAGTTCTGTAAGCTACAGCGTGCTTGGAAAGGTCGTCATATACGCACAGAACATCCTTGCCCTGAAGCATAAAATGCTCTGCCATAGCAACGCCCGTGTAGGGTGCTATGTACTGCAACGGTGCAAGCTCGGAAGCTGTTGCCGATACAACTATAGTGTAATCCATAGCGCCTGCCTTGTCGAGCGTTTCAACAACGTTTGCAACTGTCGAACGCTTCTGACCTATAGCCACGTATACGCAGATAACGTTCTGACCCTTCTGGTTGATTATCGTGTCAAGGGCAATAGTGGTCTTGCCCGTCTGTCTGTCGCCTATTATAAGCTCACGCTGGCCTCTGCCTATAGGTATCATCGAGTCGATAGCCTTGATACCCGTCTGTAAGGGGCGGTTTACCGACTGTCTTGTGATGATACCGAAAGCGGGGCTTTCGATAGGTCTTTTCTCGTTTGTAAGTATAGCGCCCTTGCCGTCGATAGGCTGACCCAGCGAGTTTACAACTCTGCCGAGAAGCTCATCACCTACAGGCACGGAAACTATATTACCTGTTCTCTTTACCTTGCTGCCCTCTTTGATGCCCTCGTCATTACCGAGCAGAACAGTTCCGACAAAGTCCTGCTCCAAGTTGAGCGCCATGCCGAAAATGCCTGTTTCAAATTCAAGCAGCTCACCCGACATACAGTTATCAAGCCCGTGTATCCTTGCTATACCGTCACCGACAGTAACGACTGTTCCCGTGTCGGCAAGCTCTAACTTGGAATTATAGTTCTTGATCTGTGACTTGATTATGCCGGTTATTTCATCAGGCCGTAAATTCATGATCCGATCAATGCCTTTCGTTATATTTTTTTGATTTTACGCTATGTAAGAGTCTATGCTCTTGCGAAGCTCATTAAGACGCTTTTTAAGCGAGCCGTCTATCTCCGAGTCGGAATATCTCACGATAATGCCGCCGATTATAGACTTATCGATCGTGCTGTTGATGATAACGCTCTTGCCCGACTGTGCTTCGAGCTTGGCTTTGAGCTTGCCCTTAAGAGTATCGTTCAAAGGCTCTGTGGTAACGACTTCTACCTCCATAATGCCCTTGCTGTCATTGTAAAGCCCGTGGAATACCTCTTCTATCTTATCAAAGAAGCGTACTCTGCCGTGGTCTGCCAAGACATTCAAGAAATTGAAAGTAGTCTCGCTCACCCTGCCTTTAAAGATGTTCTCTATCACCGAGTGCTTGTCGCCCTCACCCATTGACGGCGAGGAAAGAAGCAGTACAAGCTCTTCATTATCATCAAATATCTTTTTGAGCGCCTTAAGCTCTTCATAGGTGTCCTCTAAAGTATTCTGCTCGACGCTCAGCTCAAACAGAGCATCAGCGTAAACTTTCTCTACCGACTGTGCCATTACAGATCACCTACGCTGTCAATAAAGTTCTCGATAAGCCTTTCGTTGTCCTTAGTGCTTACCTCTTTTTCAACTATCTTAGCTGCGGCACCCAGAGCAATATCCGTGATCTCGTCCTTTATCTGATTGACTGCGATCTTCTTTTCACGCTCTATCTGATCGTGTGCATTGTCAACTATCGCCCTTGCCTCGGTCTTGGCGTCTGCGATTATCTCATCGCCACGAGCCTGTGCCTTTTTGGTAGCTTCTCTTACTATCTCGGCACTTTCTTCCTTTGCGCCTTCAAGCTTTGTGGAATACTCCGCCTCTAAGGCCTTAGCGTTCTCCTTGGCCTCGTCAGCTTCCTTGTAGGTCTGCTCTACCTCCGCCTTGCGGTCATCGAGCACCTTGTTGACGGGCTTGAAGAGAAAATGCTTGAGTACCAAGAACAGTATAAGCAAATTCAGCCAAGTAGGGATTATCGTTGCAAGATCAATGCTCAGAAAATCGGTCACATTACCTGCTGCATAAAGCATTTGTTTCCCTCCCGACCATAAAGTTTGGTTTGTTTATCAAAGCTGCTTTATGAACGGGTTTGCAAACAGCAGGATAAGTGCAACAACGAATGCATAGATACCTGTTGACTCAGCCATAGCAACACCGATGAACATCGTTCTCGTGCAGTCGCCCTGAGCCTCAGGCTGCCTTGCGATAGACTCGATAGTCTTACCTACTGCGTAACCTTCACCAATACCGGGGCCTATACCTGCGATCATTGCAAGACCTGCGCCGATTGCCGAGCAGCCCAATACGATAGCCTTTTCCATAGAAAATTCCTCCAAACAAATAATTTGTCATTTCTTTATTAAAATGCCCTTAGGCATATTTAAACTTGTTTTCAATATGTCGGCACAGCCGACATACCTTAATTGTGCATTGTGAATTGTGCATTGTGCATTGTTATCAGTCTTTCGCCGCCGCTACATTTACCATAGTCAGCATTGAGAAGATGTAAGCCTGTATCGTTCCCGAGAACAGGTCAAAGTATACCGACAGTACTGCGGGGATACCCACCTGGAAGACGTTGAATGCCCATGAGCCTGCCGTGAACGAAAGCCCTATAGCCTGCGAAAGCGAGCCCAGCGCCCCGTAAAGAAGCCCCGAGATTACCATGCCGCCTGCAATATTGCCGAATAGACGGAACGCCATAGATGCGGGCGTTGCTATCTCGCTTATGATGTTAAGGGGCAGCATGAAGCCTATCGGCGAGCAGAAGCCCTTTAAGTAGCCGCCTACGCCGTGATGCTTTATCTTGGTGTAGGTTATCATCATAAATGTTATCGCCGCCATGCCGAAAGTGGTGTTGAAGTCGGCCGTTACCGAGCGAAGACCCACAAGGCTTATCAGCGAGCCTAAGAGCGCATATAACAGCAGCGCACCTATGTAGGGCGCATAGGCCATCATATCAGGCCCCATGTTGTCACGCACGGTGTTGTTGACGAATTTAACCATCATCTCCGCTATGACCTGGCGCTTTGTCTCAGGCACCTTTTTGAGGTTAGAGGTCAGCACCTTGCAGAGAATGAATACTATCAGTATGACCAGCCAGCCCATTACTACCGTTTCCGTGCAGTGCCAGCCGAATATTTCAAAGACGACCTTAGGTCCCTGTCCTACTCCGTCCATAAACTAATCCTTCTTTCTTAAAAGCCCGTCAAGGCTCAACAGTATTTTTGGAAAAAGCTGGGGCAAAAGTATCCCCACAAAGCTCATTATCCCTGTCAGAAGAGCTAACGCCCCAAGCATAAAAAGCCCGAAAAACCGCAGAAGATAGCACCTTACCATCATCGCCTTGGCTTTCTTTATGTCCTTACACTCCGCCGCATCAGCACAGGTGCGTGCAAGGTAGCAAAGGCACACGCAGGCGTAGACAAAACCCACCAAAAAGCCCGGTATCTCCCGCAAATCACGGGTGAGGACAAGGCTTATTATCAGGCAGACCGCCGTCATCAGCCCCATTTTCGGAACAAGCGAGATAACAATAGCGCCTATGCCGCTTTCGCCCAGCGCTTTTGTGCCGAGAAGGCGTTTAAGTATTCTGTTCAATGCTTACCACGCCCGTTCAAAAACTTGACTTTTATCAAGGTTAAACTCTCTGTATACTTAACAGATACATTATACCACATTTAGCGAGAAATTTAAAGTGCATTTGATGATTATATACATTTTATTTACAATTATGTATTAATTTGGTAATATTTGTTTTCTGTATAAACGCCCGATTTCAGCAGATAATAAAAGCGGTCACAAAAACCAAATCTTATAAAAAGGAATGAGTCAGTTATGAAAAAGCTTTTAGCATTGATACTGAGCCTTACAGCTGCCGCAGCGATAACCACAGGCTGCTCGGCGAAGGACGGCGATGTAGACTACGGAAACGGCGCAGGTGCAGGCACAGTCACAAACGACAGAACAGACCACCCCGCCACCACACGAAAGGAACTCAGCGACGATATCGCCGACGGCATAAACAGCGGCCTTGACAAAACCGAGAGCGTGGTCGATGATGTCTTAAAGTAACAGCCCTTATCAGGGGAAATCTAAGGCAACAGGCTGAAAACTTATGTAAGGTAACAGGTAACCTGTTACCTAAAAATACAGAGGTAGGAGCATCTCGCTCTTACCTCTTTGTTTTTATCAGTAGTATTTAGCTTTCATCTTGACAAACAGAACTGCGCCGCCTGCTAACAGAAGTATCGCAACTACCACGATAGCCACGATAACAACACCCTTTGTCTTGCTGCTGTGCTCTTTTTCGGTAGCGATCTGCGTGTCCTCAGCCTGCTCTTTCTCTTCCTTTATCTGAAGCTCCTCAACAGTCTCCTTGGGGGTAGCATTCTCGTTGTAGCCGTCAAGGTTCTTGATGTAGCCCTTGTCGCCGGGCAGGCAGATGTCTATGTTGTCGATAGTCATTACCTCGCCGCTGTAGGCCTTGGATATAGGCACCTCGATTATCAGCTTGGTGGCGTTGCCCTTTGTGGGAACGCTTACGAGCGCCTGGCGGTACTGGTTTATGTTGTCGGATAACGTTGTGTTCTTCTGCACCACCGTGTCGCCGCCCGACCATACATAGCCTTTCTTCTTTGCCGAGAAGAGAACTGCCGAGTTGCAGTCGAGAGCGTCTACGCCCTTTTCGTCAAAGCGGTAGGTCATGACCATCATGCACCCGTCAAAGGTAGAAAGCCCGAACTTATCGGCATTAAGCTCTACACCGATAGTGGTAAGCCCCTCAGCGCCCTCCTCAACATCTGAGTATTTGAGCGAGCCGTCAGCCCCCTTGAACTTCCAGCAGACGTTGTGCTTGTCAGCAATATCCGCCTTGTTGTCAGCACTTATCTTGAGCGAAGCTCCCTGATACGACCTGTCAGTCTCGACCTTTATGCTAAGGCCTGCTTTCTTGGCGTCCTCGGTCAGGTCAACATAGCCTTTCCAGTCCTTGTTGTCAAACGAGAGCGTGTAGCCCACCTTGTCTTTCTCGGAAACTACCATTGACTTGTCGTACTTGAACTTTATCGCCTTTTCTTCCTTCTTGTCACCAGCAAAAGCCGTCATTGCACAGCCGCAGGCCATAACTGCCGCCGCAAGCGTGCATACCAGCCTTTTCATCAGCATAAAAACACCCTTCCCTTTAGTTGCATTAATTAAA
>CADAGC010000110.1 GCA_902787365.1 uncultured Ruminococcus sp.
ATATCTGCTCATTATTACAAATTGAAAACATTTGATAAAAGCACTTGAAAAATGGGGGAAAGAGTAGTATAATTATTATGATTGAGAATTTATGATAGGAGAGTGCGGCTATGAAAGCAACAGTCAAAACAAATACACTTGAAATATCGGCAAACACCGCAGGCGCTGAGCTTTGCTCGGTGAAAAAGGACGGTGTTGAGTATCTCTGGCAGGCAGGCGATGCGTGGAAGCGTTATGCGCCGATACTTTTCCCCTTTATATGCTCGCCCAAGGGCAAGAAATACAAGGCAGGCGGTGTGGAATACACAATGCCCTCAAACCACGGCTTTGCAAGGGATATGGAGTTTGAGCTGACGGGGCAAGACAGCGACAGTGTAAGCTTTAAGCTCACATCAAATGAGGAAACGCTGAAAGTTTACCCCTATGACTTTGAGCTGACTGTTAAGTTCACCGTGCAGGGCGACAGCGTTGAGGTGCTCAATTCTGTCAAGAACACGGGCGGTAAGGAGATGTATTTCTATCTCGGCGGCCACCCTGCGTTCAACTGCCCGCTTGAAGAGGGGTTAAGATTTGATGATTATGAGATAGTCTATGAAAAGGCAGAAACGATAATACAGCCGCTTCTCACAGGCGGTGAGAGGACTGTTATAGACAACGAGAACGGCTACAAGCTGACCCGTGCGCTCTTTGACCACGATGTTATTATGAAAGACAAGCCGAACTCAAAGAGCATAACCCTTATGTCACAAAAGGGCAGCAGGAGCGTGACTCTGCGCTACCCCGAGAGCGAGTGCATAGCGGTATGGAGTTCAACCGGCAACGATGATGCGAAGTTTGTCTGCTTAGAGCCGTGGACGAGCGTGCCCGTTTACTGTGATGATGAATTTGAAGACATAGAGAAAAAGCCTCACGCTGTAAAGCTTGCAGCAGGCGAGGGCTTTGACTACAGATATTTCATCGAGGTGAAATAATGAAAGCGGTCATACAGCGTGTGAACTTTGCGGGCGTTAAGGTTGACGGGCAGACGGTAGGCGAGATAGGCAAGGGCTTTCTTATCCTCTTCGGGGCGGCCGAGGGCGACACCAAGGAGGACGCCGACAAGCTCGTTTCAAAGATAACGGGCCTGCGCATCTTCTCTGACGAGAACGACAAGATAAACCTCTCACTAAAGGACGTGGGCGGCGATATACTCTGCGTGTCACAGTTTACTCTGTGTGCAGACTGCCGCAAGGGCAACAGGCCGAGCTTTATAGGTGCTATGGCGCCCGATGAAGCCGATATGCTATATAAGTATTTCTGCGAGAAATGCATGGAGCTTGCAAGCTGCAAGGTCGAGCGGGGAGTTTTCGGCGCTGATATGAAAGTATCGCTCGAAAACGACGGCCCCTTTACTATAGTGCTTGAATGCAGGGAAGGTAAGATACTCTGATGAATATACAGATATTTGGCAAGAACAAGTGCTTTGACACCAAAAAGGCACAGCGCTTTTTCAAGGAGCGGGGGATAAAGTTTCAGTATATCGACCTTAAGCAGAAGCCCATGAGCAAAGGCGAGCTTGAAAGCGTGATAAAGGCCGTGGGCGGGCTTGACAAGGTGATAGATGAAGCCAACAAGTCGCAGACGGCAACGCTTATAAAGTACCTTGCCGATGACGAGGCCAAAAAGGAAAAGCTTCTTGAAGACGGAACGCTTATGAAGACCCCCATAGTGCGAAACGGCAGGCAGGCGGCTGTAGGCTATGCGCCTGATATATGGGAAAAGTGGACTAAGGAATAGATTGGAGAACAAGATGAAAAGACCGATTTGTTTGATACTTGCATTGGCAGTTTCGGCGTCTATGATGACCGGGTGCGGGCAGAGTGATTCAAGCTCAAAGCACCCCTCGCTGCTCGATGAGATTAATAATTCGTCGCAGAGTGAGGATGCAGGCGGCGGTGTGAGCGGGCGCTCGACAAGCTATGAGTGGGTGCTCTCACCCAATATCGAGGCCGAGAATATCATAGCCCCCGACGGCGCACAGGTAAACACGGAGGGCGTTATAAACAACGCCTATATGCGTGTTGCCATAATAAAGCGTGACGGTTTATACGGCTTTATTGACTATAACGGCGTTATTATGGTAAAGCCCGAGTACACCGACTACTACATAGGCTATGACGGCATGATGACCCTTTCAAAGGTCACGGGAGAGGCTACCGAATACTGCGCTATAGACGCTTCAGGCTATATAACCCACGTAAGCGCCGACAGGACGATAAAGGACAGGTATTTCTTCTATGACGATGCCAAGAAACAATGCTTCTATCAGAACTACAAAGACAAGTTCGCAAAGCCCTACAACGGCAAGAAGCTTGTGGCCGTGCAGGGCATAAATGCCACCGACAAGGGCAACGACAAGTATGATGTAAAGATACTTGAAGAGAAATTCGCACTCTGCCACGAGGGCGAGCTGCTCACCGACTTTGACTATGATGATGCTTATATTCCTATATATAAAGGAACAGGCTCGACAGGCATAGCGCTTTGCAAGGATGGCAAGTGGGGCTATGTAAACGGCAAGGGCGAGCAGGTGATAGACTTTATCTGCGATGCGATACCGCAGGCTTCTCTTGCGAGCAATCTGCTTGTTTCCGAGGGCTTCCACCCGTATCTGTTTTCAGGTGATTATGTAGCTGTGTCGGTCAACAGCCGCTTTGGCTACTATAACAAAAAGGGTGAGGTCGTTGTTACCCCCGGCGAGTTTGAGCAGGCAAGACCCGTGCTCAACGGCCTTGCGTGGGTAAGAAAAGACGGCAAGTGGGGCGTTGTTCAGATAGGCGAGATAGACGAGTCGCTCGTTATCACCACTACCACCACGACCACAACTACCAAGGCGACGACCTCGAAGTATACGGGCACATGGACGACCACCACCTCAGAGACCGAGAAGGAAACCGAGAAGAAGACCAAGAAGACCAAGAAAACAGAAGAGACTGAGCCTGTGGCTACAGAAACCGATCCGCCCAAGACTGAGCCGACCGAGACTGAGCCGCCGCAGACCGACCCACCGCAGACCGATCCTACAGAAACAGAGCCGCAGCCGACCGAGCCGCAGAACACCGACCCGAATATGCAGCCTACCGAGGCTCAGCCCGCAGCGGAATAATATGATAAAGAGTGACCGCCGACCTGAAATGGGAATGGCGGTCGTTTTGTTATTCGGGACGTTTTCACCGTTTTATCACAATTGCATATCGAATGGAAAGAACGCAAATGCGTATACACAAAATATAGCATTTATATCACAAAAATAATCAAATAGCAGGACGGCTGAGAGCTTCAATGTTTTAACAAAATATTTATTTGCTAATTTGCGCATATACATAAATGCCCGATTTTAAACGATTTCGGAATGATAGATAGACTATCATTTATTAATATGATGTTCATTATCACCAAACACACACATTCAAACTTGGCATAATGTACAAAATTAAAAAAATTGGCTAAAACCTATTGACAAACCTGCTCAAAGGTGATATACTGTGTATAGTGAAAGGGAAAGCAAAGGGCTTCTCCCAAGATCACATAAGCAAGCGTGTGACCCTATACACAAGCTGCTTAGAAAATAATTTATATTATGGAGGGATTTCTTATGAAGAAGTCAAACAAAGGTTTTACACTCGTTGAGCTGATCGTTGTTATCGCAATTATCGGCGTTCTCGCTGCAATCCTCGTACCCTCACTCATGGGCTATGTAAAGGATTCCAAGATCTCGTCTGCAAACGCTAACGCTAAGCAGGTTTACACAGCAGCTGCTACTTATGCTACAAAGCAGGAAACAGCTGGTACACCTCTTACAGTTAAAGTTATCCGTACAAAGGATGCTGGTGGTGCAACTGCTGATGATACAGGTGTTTCTGGCATTAAGGAAAAGCTCGGTTCCGGCGATTCTTCATTCTTTGTAGTAACATTCTCCAAGGGTGCTCCTATAGCTGCATTCTCCGCTAAGACAGCGACAGATCTCTATATTGGTTCTTATCCTACAGAGGCTGACAACAAGTGTGCTAAGAACATCTCAGAAGTTACTGTAGCTCCTGCAGACGATACAGCAGCTGAGGCTTACAAGACACAGAAGGCTAACAGCGTATTCAACTAATTAGTAGAACCTGATTAACCAAACAACTAAAAGGACTGCTTCGGCAGTCCTTTTTCTTTTGCCCTTTTGCATATATCCTTACACAGGCGACATAATAAAAATAAACAATCTGTAAACCCTCTTGACAAATGCTCTGACATAGTGTATAATACAAATATAGATTTGATAAAACATAATCTGATAAAATAGAAAGGATGATATTTATGGCAGCAACGATCGTAACAAGTGAAAATTTTGAGGCAGAGGTTCTAAAAGCAGACAAGCCCGTAATAGTTGATTTCTGGGCATCGTGGTGCGGGCCTTGCAGAATGCTCTCGCCCATAATCGAAGAAATATCCGAGACAAACAGCGATATCAAGGTCTGCTCGGTGAATGTTGACGAGCAAATGGAGCTGGCACAGCAGTTTGAGATAAGCTCGATACCTGCGCTGCTGGTGTTCAAGGGCGGGCAGCTTGTCAACAGCTCCGTTGGCGTTATCCCCAAGGCGGCAATACTTGACCTTGTAAAGTAGGTGGCGCTATGACTGATATAATCATTGTCGGGGCGGGGCCTGCAGGGCTTACGGCGGCGATATATGCACAGCGTGCCGGCAGGCAGGCGCTGCTTTTTGAAGCGGGAAGCTACGGCGGGCAGATAGTCAAGGCCGCTAAGGTCGAGAATTACCCGGGCTTGAAGTCCGTGTCGGGCTTTGAGTATGCGCAGACGCTCTACGAGCAGGCGACAGCCCTCGGTGCGCAGATAAAGTCTGAGCGTGTTATCAAAATCGAGGACAAGGGCAGCAGCAAGGCGGTGTTTACCGACAGCGGCGAGTATGAGGCTAAGGCCGTTATTCTCGCAACGGGCGCTAAAAACCTACCCCTCGGCCTGCAAAACGAAAAGGCACTCACAGGCAAGGGCGTTTCCTACTGCGCCACTTGTGACGGAATGTTTTTCCGTGGCAAGACTGTAATCGTCGCAGGCGGCGAGAGAACGGCGGTGCTTGATGCGCTCTTCCTCTCGGATATCTGCGAGAAAGTCTATGTGGTCTATAAGGGTAATGAGCTTGGTTACAGCGGCGTTGATGCTGACAAGCTGGCAGGCAAGGCTAACGTGCAGCTGCTTCTCGGCAGCAGGGTCACGACTCTGACCGAGCAGGGCGGCAGGCTTTCGGGCGCAGAGATAACCAATATCGCCACGGGTGAGAAGACTACCCTTGAAGCGCAGGGGCTTTTCGTGGCGGTAGGCAGCGCACCTGATAATTCTGCCTATGAGACGATCGCAGAGCTTGACGGCAAGGGCTATTTCACCGCTGATGAGAGCTGCGTTACTAAGACACCGGGCATTTTTGTGGCAGGCGATTGCAGGGCGAAAAAGGTCAGACAGCTGACCACCGCAGCCGCCGACGGAACAACGGCGGCGCTGGCGGCCTGTGCTTATATCAGAGCGAACAGATAAGCCGCAGCTTTTAACACAACAAAAAATCCCCCCCATAAGACGGGTACTGATACAGAATAACTATAATGATGATTGAGGGAAACCCTTTTGAAAAAGGGTTATCCCTCAAACTCCCTTCCTAAAACTTCTGTT
>CADAGC010000111.1 GCA_902787365.1 uncultured Ruminococcus sp.
ACCCTTGCCGATTATACCGATGCCGAGAATGTGAGCCTTTCGCTGCCCTCTCTCAGAATTGACAATTTCAGCGAGGAGTTGCTTGAAAGACTTAAAACTATAAGGAAAAGCGGACTGACATTTGCCTGCGAGGCGGGCACACAGCGGCTTCGTGATGTTATAAACAAAAACATCACCGAGGAAGAGATTCTATCCACCTGCAAGACAGCGTTTGAGGGCGGCTATACTACCGTCAAGCTTTACTTTATGCTTGGCCTGCCTACCGAGACTGACGAGGATATCGAGGGCATAGCGCAGCTTGCACATAAGATACTTGATGCCTACTATGAAACGCCGAGGGAACTTCGTGGAGGGTCGATACAGATATCAGTATCAACTGCCACATTTGTGCCGAAGCCCTTTACCCCCTTTGAGTTTGAGCCGCAGGCTACTGCCGAGGAGATTGACCGCAAGCAAAAGCTGCTTGTTAGACGCTTGCAGTCAAAGAAGATAAAGCTTTCAACTCATCAGGACGATACATCTATACTGGAGGCCTGCCTTGCTAAGGGTGACAGGCGAATGAGCAAGGTGGTATATAAAGCGTGGCAGAAAGGCTGTGAGCTTGACAGCTGGAGTGAGCATTTCAAGTTCGACAAATGGCAGGAGGCCTTTGATGAATGCGGGCTTGATATGGCGTTTTACGCAAACAGAAAACGAGAATATGACGAGATAAACCCGTGGGATCATCTTGATTATCTGGTATCAAAGCGTTTTCTTATCAGCGAGAACAAGAAAGCCCACAATGCGCAGACTACCCGCAACTGCAAAGAGGGTTGTTCGGGCTGTGGTATAGACAAATGCTACGGGGGTGTTTACTGTGGCGGCAAACATTAACAGACCCAAGAACATGGCGCTTCGTGTTGAGCGCTTTGATTACAGAATGATATTCTCGAAAACTGGCAGGGCGAGGTTTATTTCGCATCTTGACCTGATGCGCACATTTTCACGTATCTTTAAAAGAGCGAGGATACCTGTATGGTATACACAGGGCTTTAACCCGAGGCTGTATATCATGTTCCCGCTTGCACTTGCTTTGGGTACAGAGAGTGATGTTGAGATAATGGATATATCGCTTACCGAGGAGCTTGGCGAGCAGGAGTTAATGGAGAGAGTAAATGCCGTTATGCCCGAGGGTATGCATATAAATAAGGTCTATAAACCTGTAATGAACCATAAGGAGATAGCTTACTCTGAATATGAGATACGTTTTTGCCTTATGAGTGATACAGACGCTCTGAACAGCTTTAAAGACTATCTCTCGCAGGAAAGCATAATCGTCAAAAAGCATTCAAAGAAAAAAGGCGAGATAGAAGTTGATATCAAGCCAGATGTTGAAGTGCTTTCGATTGATATGGAGGGGGAGTTTGTTAAACTTACTGTCAGACTGCCCTCAGGAAACGACAAGACCGTTAATTCATCGTTGCTTATGGACGGCTATAAGGCATATTCGGGCGAAGATTACAGGCTTATTTATACAACACGCACAAAAATCCTGACAAAAAGTCTTGAAAGTTTTATATAGTCTGCTCTTGAAAGAACAGGGGAATTATGGTATAATATATAAGCATTTGAATTACCGTCGGAAGGTCCGACGAGAGTTAGTGCCTTGCCAAAACGGCATGACATTAAAGCGGATAGTCCTCTGGCAGTTAGCACTTTAGGCGGTGCTGTGCGTATGAATGTCTGAAAATAATAGGAGGTATTTAAAGTGGACGCTTTAAAACTTATTTCAAATTCAAGCCTTAAAGAAGAAGTTCCTGTTCTTAACGTTGGTGATACTGTAAGAGTACACGTTAGAATCAAGGAAGGCGACAAGTCGAGGATCCAGGTTTTCGAGGGTACTATTATTGCTAAGAAGCATGGCGGCATCAATGAGACTTTCACAGTAAGAAGAGTTGCTCATGGCTGCGGTATCGAGAGAGTATTCCCTGTACATTCACCTGTTGTTGAAAAGGTAGATGTAGTAAGATCCGGTAAGGTTCGCCGTGCTAAGCTCTACTATCTCAGATCGAGAGTTGGTAAGGCTGCTAAGGTCAAGGAAGCTATCAGATAATTTAGCTTGTGATAAAGAGTCGGTTTTCCGGCTCTTTTTTCATTTTATATGGTGTATATGTTAAGAAAATGTAAAAATACTTGAACGTTTACTGTGCATATACTGAAATTTTGTAATATCACTTGAAATTTCCGACGTTATTTGTTATAATATATAAGTATCTTAACGGTAATTTGTGCAATATGCGCCCGCTGTTATAAATAGTTATAGCGGGTATACAGATATATCTAACACCTGAAAGGGAATGTTTTATATGAGTGAAAAAGATATAGAAATAGAAAAAGAAACAGAAGAGAAGACTGAGACTGCCGCTGTCGATATTTCGGGCGGCGAAAAGGCAGCCCCTAAGTTTGACATTGTCAACGAAATGGTCGAATGGGTAGAATCCTTTGTGTTTGCTATTTTTGTTGTTATTCTTATTCTTACATTTATCGTAAGGGTAGTTCAGGTCGAGGGGCCTTCTATGGAGGATACTCTTCAAAACGGCGACAGGCTGATACTTACGCATTTTAACTATACGCCCGAGAGAGGCGATATTGTAGTTCTTAACAGCTCGGGGCTTGATGAAACTATAATCAAGAGAGTTATTGCTGTTGAGGGCGATACTATATCGATAGACTTTACTTCGGGTACTGTTACTCTTAACGGTGAGGTGCTCAAGGAAGACTACATAAAAGAGCTTACCTTCCGCCGTGAGGGCAGGGATATAGAAAACCTCAAAATAGGCGAGGGTCAGGTGTTTGTAATGGGTGATAACCGCAACCACTCTACTGACAGCCGCAGCACTATGGTTGATGTTGTAAATACAGACGATATACTCGGCAAGGCGATATTCAGGATATATCCCGTTAACAAAATAGGCTCGGTAAGCTGATGAAGAAAAAAGAGTCTTTGTCGGGCGCATTTGATTATGTGCTTGATACTGTTGAGACGGTTATCACATCTGTGCTTTTGGTCTTATGCGTGTTTACATTCCTGTTCAGAATGGTCACGGTAAGCGGCGAAAGTATGGAGGATACGCTTTATGACGGCGACAGGCTGTTGATGTGGAATTTCTTTTATACCCCTAAAAATGGTGATGTTGTAGTCGTCAGATCGAAGGTGCTTGATAAGCTGATAGTTAAGAGAGTCATTGCGGTTTCGGGGCAGAAGGTCGTTATTGATTATGAAAGCGACAAGGTGTATGTCTGCGGCAAGGACAGCGACCCCGTACAGAGCGATCTTCTTGCTGAGGGGTATCTAAAACAGACTGATATAAAGGACCCTGAGACGTTTTTCAGCGAAGAGCATTTTGATAAGGAAAATAACAGATATGTATATACAGTTCCTGTGGGATACATTTTTGTAATGGGCGATAACAGGAATGATTCAACAGACAGCCGTGCGCTTGGGCTGATTGATCTTAATGACGTTGACGGCAAGGTGATCTTCCGCTATTCGTCACCCAAGGGCAAGCAGAAGATAGGCTTTATAGAATAAATCAAGGAGGTGTCAACAATGAGCGAGGTTTATGATATTCAATGGTTTCCGGGTCATATGGCCAAGACAAGGCGTGTGATGAAGTCGAACCTGAAGCTTGTTGACGCCGTGGTAGAGATACTTGATGCAAGGATACCCTATTCAAGTTCAAACCCCGAAATGGATTACCTTGTGGGCGGCAAGCCAAGACTTGTACTGCTCAACAAAAGCGATGCCGCCGATGAAACTGTAAACTCTATGTGGATAGACCACTACAAAAGAAAAGGCGTGTCTGTGCTTGCTACAGATTGCCGAAGTGGCAGGAATGTAAAGAAGTTTGCGGCAGCGCTTAATGAGCTGCTCAAAGACGATATAGAAAAATGGAACGCCAAGGGCATGACCGGAAGACCTATCAGGATAATGATAGTCGGCATACCCAACGTGGGCAAGTCTTCGTTTATCAATTCACTTGCAGGCAGCAAGCGTGCAAAGGTTGAGGACAGACCCGGCGTTACACGAGGCAAGCAATGGGTGAGTCTTGACAATAATATGGAGCTTTTGGATATGCCGGGTGTACTCTGGCCTAAGTTTGAGGATAAAAGGGTAGGCGAACGCCTTGCGTTTACTGGTGCGGTCAAGGATCAGATAATGGATACCGAATATCTTGCCTGCCGTCTGCTTGAAATGCTTAAAGAGAGCTATAATGATGCGCTTTGCGAGAGATACAAGATAGAGACAGACGATATTCCCGATAATGATGACGAGAGCGCAGGCTGTGTAGTGGGCTTTGAGATACTTGAAAGGATAGGCGCTAAGCGTGGTTTCAAGATCAAGGGCGGCGACATTGACACCGAGCGAACTGCTATTATGGTGCTTGATGAGTTTCGTGGCGGCAAGATAGGCAGATTTTCACTTGAAAAGCCAAGCGACATTAAGAGGTGAGCGTATGCAGACGATAATCGTTAAGCTTGATTCAAATAAGCTTGAAAACCCTGATCTTGATATTCTGACATATCTGCCGGTAAGAGTCGAGGAGATAACCGATAATAAGGCATACGATAACGGCTATGATTATATAGATAACGATGTGATCGCTGTCTGGCTCGAAACAGAGGACGCTAAGGGCTATGCGCAAAAGGTTATCGAACTTATGAAGAGTGAAAAGTTCTGCGATAATGATCTTTCAAAGTCGGCTGAGGTGTATATCTCCGAAGAAGACTGCGCCGAGCTTGACAATTGCGAGAAGGTATATCCGTTATGACATTTTATGAGTTTGATAAAGAGATAAGAAAAGAGCACAGCATTATCTGCGGCTGCGACGAAGCGGGCAGAGGCCCACTTGCAGGTGATGTTTATGCGGCGGCGGTCATCTTTGATGATGACACCGTTATTGAAGGGATAGACGACAGCAAAAAGCTCACTGAGAAAAAGCGTGAGGAGCTTTTTGATGAGATAATAGAAAAGGCAAGAGCGTATGCTATATGTACAGCCTCTGTTGCCGAGATAGAAAAGCTCAATATCTTAAACTGCGCTATGCTTGCAATGAAGCGTGCAGTTGAGGGGCTGTCTGTTAAGCCTGAGCTTGCGCTGATAGACGGCAATAAAGCCCCAAAGCTTGACGGTGTGGAAACAATGACGGTCGTCAAGGGCGATGCAAAAAGCCAGTCGGTTGCGGCGGCTTCTATCCTTGCAAAAGTCGCAAGGGATAGATATATGCTTGAAATGGATAAGAAATACCCCGAGTATCAGTTTAAAAAGCACAAGGGCTACGGTACAAAGCTTCATTATCAGATGCTTGATGAATACGGCGAATCGCCTATCCACAGACCGTCTTTCCTTGTTAAGTATTATGCCAAAAAAGAGGCAGAAAACAAGTGAGCAAGCGGCAGATAGGTGACATAGGCGAGCAGGCTGTATGTGATATGCTCATACGTCACGGCTATGAGATAATCGGACGCAACTTCACCGTCAGAGGCGGCGAGATAGATATAATCGCCAAAAAGAACGGCACTATTGCTTTCGTCGAGGTAAAGACAAGAAAGCACGACCCGCTGACTTCAGGAGAGGACGCTATAACTAAGGCTAAGAAAAATCATCTGATTTATGCGGCACAGCGATATCTTGATAGGCTGGGT
>CADAGC010000112.1 GCA_902787365.1 uncultured Ruminococcus sp.
GCAGCTTCAAAATGATAAGACGTGCCGAGACCCCTGCTGATTACTTTGCTACATTTGATTTTTGCGATATAATGGATAAGTATCTTAACAAGTGATCTTTTGAGGTAACGCCTATGAACGCTCTTGTTTTCAACTGCTGCCCCGTTACCGACGGCGCAACTTCACAGATTGCCGCTGTTATCAGCACGGTGCTTTCGCAAAAGTATGATGTTAAGCAGATTTGCATAAATGACTATGATTTTTCATTCTGCAAGGGCTGCCGCTCATGCCATAAAACGGCAGATTGCGTGATGCATGATGATATAGAGCTGATAATCAGCGAATTTGAGAGGGCTGATGTGATAGTCTGCGTTTCACCCTCATACTGGGCTGATGTTCCCGGGCAGTTCAAGACGTTTATTGACAGATGCACCCCTTGGTGCAATACCCACGAGCCGCATAAGTCACTTAGCAGCGGCAAGAAGGGCTATGCAGTAGCACTTCGCACAGGGCCTAATATGAAAGAGTGTGAGCGTATCATTAGCACCATTGAGCATTTTTACGGGCATATGGAGATAAGCTGCTGCGGCAGCTTGGGTCTTTGCTCTGTAGAATGCAGGGAAGATGTCGGGGTCAAGATACCGAAAATACTTGCTTTTTGCGAAGAGATATGATATTTATGGCTGAGACTATAGCTGTCTCAGCCGTTTTTGCTTAAAAAAACATAAATTTTGCTAAAAAGCCCTTGCAAAATCCCTTGAAATGTAGTATAATAATAAATTGAGTTAGTTTGTAAACTTGCATTTTTATGAACGGAGGATATATATGGACTTAAATACCGTAAAGTACTTAGCTGACCTTAGCAAGCTTGAATATTCCGACGAAAAGCTTGAAAAGACGGCGGGGGAGATGACAAGTATCATGGAACTTATGGATACCATAAAGGATATCGACATAACCTATGATGCTCATTTAGATAATCACAATGTATTCCTTGATGGGCTCAGAAGAGATGAGATAATGCCTTCTATGCCGACGGAAAAGGTGCTCTCAAATGCAGTCAATTCAAAGAACTGCTTTGTTGTTCCTAAGGTCGTTGAATAAGGAGGTTTCATAATGGATATTAGCACTATGACAGTTCATCAGCTCAGAGATGCACTTGATAAAAAGGAGCTTTCCGCAAAGGAAGCAGCACAGAGCTATTTTGACAGAATAGAAAAATATGACTCAGAGCTTGACTGCTATATAACCGTTACAAAAGAAAAGGCTATGCAGCAGGCAGAAAAAGCTCAGGCAAGGATAGACAAGGGTGAAGCTGCACCGCTTACTGGTATTCCTATGGCAATTAAAGATAATATCTGCACTGAGGGTGTCAAGACAACCTGTTCATCAAATATCCTTGAAAACTTTATTCCACCCTATAATGCAACAGCTATGGAAAAGCTTGATGCGCAGGATATAGTAATGCTTGGTAAGGTGTCTATGGACGAGTTCGCTATGGGCGGCTCTACACAGACCTCTGCTTTCAAGAAAACAAAGAACCCTTATGATAAGGCTTGCGTTCCCGGCGGCTCTTCGGGTGGCTCGGCTGCTGCTGTTTCGGCAGACCTTTGTGCAGCAGCGCTCGGCTCTGATACAGGCGGGTCGATAAGACAGCCTGCGGCTTTCTGCGGCGTTACAGGTATCAAGCCCACCTACGGCAGAGTATCACGTTTCGGCCTTGTGGCTTTCGCTTCTTCACTTGACCAGATAGGACCTGTTGCTAAGGACAGTCTTGACTGCGGTATCATTCTTAACGCTATATGTGGCAACGATCACCACGACAGAACCACTGCCCTTGAAGCAGTACCCGATTTCACAGCTAAGATAGGTAAGGACGTTAAGGGTATGAAGATAGCCGTTCCTGCCGAGTTCTTTGCAGAGGGCATTGATGATGATGTGAGAAAGGCTGTATTAAAGGCGGCTGATGAATACAAGGCTATGGGCTGTGAGCTTGTAAAGTGTTCGATGCCCTCGCTTAAGTATGCAATACCTTGCTATTATATTCTTGCCTGTGCTGAGGCTGCATCGAATCTCTCAAGATATGATGGCATCAAGTACGGCCACAGAACAGCCGAGCAGGCTGAGAGCTATGAAGAGCTTATCATAAAATCCCGCTCTGAGGGCTTTGGTGATGAGGTCAAGAGAAGAATACTTCTCGGAAACTACTGCCTTTCCAGCGGTTACTATGACGCTTACTACAGAAAAGCGCTTGCTCTTCGTCAGTTGATAAGAAAAGAGTATAATGATATATTTGAAAAGTGCGATGTTATACTGACACCCACCACACCGTCCGTGGCATACAGACCCGACGAAAAGGTTGATGACCCCGTTAAGATGTATCAGGCTGATATCTGCACAGTAACAGTCAATATCGCAGGCCTGCCCGCAGCATCAACAACCTGCGGTTATAATGACAAGGGTATGCCTATCGGAATGTCTGTTATAGGCAGAAAGTTTGATGAAGCAACTATTCTTCAGGTAACGGGCGCATTTGAAAACGGCTTCAAGACCGTTAAGCCCAAGCTTTGAAATGGAGGTAAAGACAAATGAGTGAATACAGAACCGTCATAGGTCTTGAGATCCATGCTGAGCTTTTGACTAAGACTAAGATTTTTTGTAACTGCTCTGCCGAGTTCGGCGGCGCACCTAACACAAGAGTTTGCCCCGTCTGCACAGGTATGCCGGGCACTCTGCCGATAATCAACCAGACAGCTGTTGAGTACGCCGTAAAGGCAGGTTATGCCCTCGGCTGCGAGATAAACAAGTTCTCTGTTTTTGACAGAAAGAACTATTTCTACCCCGACCTGCCCAAGGCTTATCAGATATCACAGCTCTATTACCCGATAATCGGCGCAGGCGCTGTAACTATCGAAGTCGGCGGCAAAAAGAAAGATATCAGAATTAACCATATCCACCTCGAAGAAGATGCCGGTAAGCTCGTTCATGATGATTTCAACGGCGTGTCGCTTGCTGACTATAACCGATGCGGTATACCGCTTATAGAAATAGTTACCGAGCCTGATATGGCATCTGCCGAAGAAGCTATGGCTTTTGTTGAGCAGATATCGCTGCTTTTACAGTATGCAGGCGTATGCGACTGTAAAATGGAGCAGGGCTCTTTAAGATGTGATGTAAATATCTCGATAATGAAGCCCGACGCTAAGGAATTCGGTACTCGTGCAGAGATAAAGAACATCAACTCAATTAAGAGCGTAGGCCGTGCTATCAAGTATGAGGAGAGAAGACAGGCGCTTCTTCTTGATGCAGGCAAGAAAGTCGTTCAGGAAACAAGACGTTATGACGCAAACCGTGATAAGACCACCTCTATGCGTTCTAAAGAGAATGCTAACGACTACCGCTATTTCCCCGAGCCTGATATCTTACAGGTAAACCTTACAGACGAGCAGCTTAAGGAGATAAGAGCTAAACTGCCCGAGCTGCCTAACAGCAGATTTGCCAAATATACCGAGCAGTACGGTCTTTCGGCTGTTGATACAAATATCCTTATCCAGTCAAAGATAATATCCGACCTGTTTGAGGAGTCTGTAAAGGTATATAACAACCCCAAGAGCATTTCCGTTCTCATACTCGGTGAGTTTATGAGACGTGTGAACTTAGGCGAGATTGACCCTGCAAATATCACATTCACCCCCGAAGATTTTGCAACACTTGCACGTCTTGCTGATGAAGAAAAGATTTCAAAATCAGATGTCAAGTCTATATTCAGAATAATGGTTGACAAGGGCGGCAAGCCTGAGGATATAGCCAAGGAAAACGGTATGCTCATTACAGTTGATACCGCAAAGGCAGAGGCTGTTATTGACTATGTGCTCAAATCAAACGAAGCACAGGTTCAGCAGTTTGTAAACGGCGAGCAGAAGGTATTTGGCTTTATTATGGGTCAGTGTACCAAGGCTCTTAAGGGCGTTGCTACACCTAAGGTAATCAAGGAGATTCTTGATTCAAAGCTCAAAGCAATTTCATCTTCCGTATCGGCTGAAAAGACTGATGAAGCGGCAGATGAAAAGACAGCCGACATATCAAAGCTCACAGCTTATGTCAATAAAGATAAGTATATCCCCGAAACCAAGGATAATCTTGTTATGGTA
Source organism: uncultured Ruminococcus sp. (assembly GCA_902787365.1). Taxonomy (GTDB): domain Bacteria; phylum Bacillota; class Clostridia; order Oscillospirales; family Ruminococcaceae; genus NK3A76. The sequence goes on from CADAGC010000112.1 coordinate 4,131, forward strand.
TCACCTGAGAATCTTATCAAGGAGATAACCATTGCTGATATTCTTGATAATGTAGGCAAGGAAGTTGAGTTCAGCGGTACTGTTCACAGAGTAAGAAAGTACGGCAGTATCTCATTCGTTGTTATAAGAACTGCATTCAGCGTAATTCAGACTGTTTACTCGGCAGATTCCTGCAAAGACAGCATTGAGGGCGTAAAGGAAGGCCAGTTTGTATATGTTAAAGGTACTGTCAAGGAAAACACCAAGGACTATAACGGCGTTGAGGTCGTTCTTTCCGAGCTTAAGCTTATAAGCGCTCCCAAGTACGATTACCCGCTGAAGATATCACAGGGCAGGCTCAACTGCTCGATAGATGTTAACCTTGATAACCGCTCGGTATCTCTGAGAAATCCCTATGAGAAGGCTACGTTCCGTCTTCAGGAGGGTATAGTTCAGGGTATGCATAAGTTTATGCAGGCTAATCACTTTACCGAGATTCATTCACCTAAGATAGTTGCACAGGGCGCAGAAGGCGGCGCTAATATCTTCAAGCTCGATTATTTCCAGAAGAATGCATTCCTTAACCAGTCACCGCAGTTCTATAAGCAGACTATGGTGGGCGTTTTCAACAGAGTTTATGAGATAGCACCTGTTTACAGAGCAGAAAAGCACGCAACATCACGTCACCTTAACGAGTATATCGGCCTTGACTTTGAAATGGGCTTTATCGACTCGATGTATGACGTTATGGCTATGGAAACGGCTATGCTCAAATACATCTGTGAATATCTTAAGGAAGAATATGCCGATGAGGTAAGATTCCTTGGTGCAAATATACCTACTATCAAGGAAATACCGTCTATTAAGTTTATTGATGCTATCACAATGCTTCGTGGAGATAACGGCGGCACAGGCAAGAAGTTTGACCTTGACCCTGAGGACGAGGTAAACCTTTGCAAGTATGCAAAGGAGAAGTATGATTCAGACTTTATCTTCGTAACACACTTCCCGTCATCAAAGCCCCCGTTCTATGCTATGAACTCCAGGGAAGACCCCAGAGAGGCATACAAGTTCGACCTGCTGTTCAGAGGCCTTGAAATAACCTCGGGCGGTCAGAGAATACACGACTATGACGAGCAGGTTCAGAAGATGCTCGACCAGGGTCTTGACCCGAAGGACTTCGAGAGCTATCTTGAAGCTCATAAGTACGGCCTGCCCCCGCACGGCGGTCTTGGTATTGGTCTTGAAAGACTTCTTATGAAGATGCTTGACCTCTCTAACGTAAGAGAGACCTCGCTCTTCCCGAGAGACCTTAACAGGCTTATGCCTTAATATGATATTTTGCTCCGACACTATAATGAACTGCCCCACATTGTGCGTACAGCACAAAAAAGCCCCTATGGTAAATAAAAATTAAGCAACGAACTGGCTTCGCAATTCAAGCGGAGTCAGTTTT
>CADAGC010000113.1 GCA_902787365.1 uncultured Ruminococcus sp.
CTTCCTTCTCTATATTTGTCAGCAGGAGATATATCATCTATTTTCAGCTCTTTTATAATGTTGTGAAGATCAGTGCTCAAATATTTTTCTTTATCTTCTCCTCCACGTTTATACATAATATCGTATGGAGGATTTTTAGGTATATATGCAAAATCACAAAAAGCATTTAGTAATTCATAGATTAGAAAAACAGTGGTCAGTCGTTGCTGTCCGTCAATCAACTCAAACTCTTTCTCTTTTTTATCCATATCTTTTTTTACAGACAACGCTTGGAGACAGTAGAAATCATATTCTTTACTCTTATTCTTCTGCTCTTGTTCATTTTCTTGGCAATATTGATCAAAAAAAGGTATTAAGCTAATATTGATGTTTCTTGAATAGACGCTCAAATCGTCAAGCAACTTATGTACATTACTTTTTCCCCAACGATAACCTCTTTGGTATGGTTTAATAATAAATTTTATTCCCTTAATTCCATCACAGTCTATCCATTGACCATCCTCAACTCGTCTTGCAGGTAAAACACTTCTTAGTTCCATTTGTTCCTTTTTGTCCATCTTGATATCCCTCCGTTTATAATGCATAATTTTTCAAACATATAATAATATTTTTTGTTAACTCTGCTTTATTATATCATATTTCTTTCTCAATGTCAATGAAATATGGTATTAATTCATTAATGCCCAATTTCCTGCGCACGCCGTATGCTATCATAAAAACAGGAAAGAGGTGATACCATGTCATGGCGGCGGGCGAGTGAAGACAAAAGGCGCATGAAAAAGATATACCGGCAGACCAGATACAGCGTAGCGGGCGGGGTGTATTTCAGCGAGAAAAAAGGCCGCTATGTGCGGTATTATAAAAGCGATTACAGGCACGCAAATTATTTCCGCTGCCTCACAAACCGCACGGTGCGCCGCACAAAGGACGTGGCGAGCGGCGGGTATTACAGGCGGCTGTTTGATTACTGGTGGAATCTGTTTTGAGGTGAGGATATGAAAAACAAGGCACTTGAAGCAAAGCTCGGCGAGGAGTTTGAGTTTATGAAGCGCACCGAGCCGCTGCCCGGCAAGGGGGCGTATCAGCGGTGGGGGTGCGAGTGCGGTGAGGGGTGGTTTGAGCTTATCCGCTCGCTGTGCGGTGAGATAGCGGCGGCGTATGAAAAGCGCAGTCTGATACCCGATATAAAGGTAATGCAGGTCAAGCAGAAGTTCGGCAGACTGAGGTTTTATTACAGCTTTGAGGGTGAGCCGGAGGGCGTGGCGGCTATCGACTTTTTGGGCGGCTCGCTGCGTTTCCTGCCCGATGAGGGAGCGGACGAGCAGACCAAAGCTCTGCGTAGTGAGATAGCGCAGGCAGTAAAAAAGCATGAGCAAAAAAGCGCCTGCGTGTGCGAAAAATGCGGCGGAGAGGGCTCACTCCGCAAGCTACCGAGGAACTATTATAAAACGCTGTGTGAGGGGTGTTACAATGAGCTGGCAAAGAAGCCGTGAAACAAGAAGACGCATGAAAAAGCTGAGCCGTGCGACCGAGTACAAATCCACCGGCGCATGGTATGACCCCGACAAGGGCAGATATATAAAAAGCAACGATTGTGATTTCCGCAAGGGCTATCTGCGCATGATCGCCAATCGCAGGGTGCGCCACGCCCAGAATGTAGGCAGCGGCGGAATGTATAAAAAAGTCTTTGATTACTGGTGGGAACTATATTAGCTGACGATATGCTCAGAATATTGTGCATAGGGTGCGGTATAATGATGACAATGAAAGGAATGATAATATGAACTTTATTGAAATTATCAGCAGAGACGATGCCGAGTATTGCTTTGAGGATAACGGAGTGCCAGACAACGAAGTCATCATCAGCTTTTATGATAAGGGCACAGAGCCTATTAAACTGGGCTGTAACAACAAAAACGTTTTGCTGGTAGAGATAGATGATATTGATGTTGATGATCCCGAGTATTATTACGAAGACTTCTTCCCTCAGGCGTTTGACGTAGGCAGATTTATCATGAAGTCAAGGCTTGAAGGCAAAGTAATAAACTGCCAATGTGAGGACGGCGAAACCAAAAGCGCCGGCTGTGCGGCAGCGATAGCTGAATATTTCTACGGTCGTGGGGCATGGTTCTTTTTAAAAGAGGATTACAAGCCAAACAAGGCTGTGTTTTATAAGACCTATCAGGCACTTTGCAATGCAAGGGTCGAAATTACGGATGATGAGATAAACTCTCTTCTTTCTCTTAAAAGAATATATGACCGTACTGCACTTGTAAGTCGGCTGAGCAGCCTGCTCTATGCGATCTATAAAAAGGGGCCTAACATTAATGACCACACAGAGTGGTATGAACTTGATGACACCGGCAAGAGCATATGGCATTATGATATCATCACAAATGACGGCGTAGAGTATTGCTTTGATCATTTAAGCAGAGCTACATGGGAAATATTTGATGAGATATTCAGTAAATACAGCAAGGATGATATTGTATATATTTGTCTGAGTATGGATCAGTTATCTTTTGCATGCAGAAGCAATGATTATTATTATATGGATAGTGAAAATGGCAGAATGAATGATTATTGCACTAATCGTTCCAAAAAATTCTACGAGCAGTATATCAACAGCATAAGAAAAAAATATAACGTCAGGAAAAAAGAGATCTTCGACTGTGGTCCGGTGATCGCATGAAAGGAGCGGAATATGGACTTACTGATAGTTTCACGAGATGAACTTGTAAAAATGAGAGAGCATAAAAGGCTTTCAAACAAAGATGCTGTTATCTGCTTTTATGACGAAGGCGGCAAGCCTGTTGATATCAGCGGGAGCGGGGCAAGTGTTTTAACGGTTGAGCTGGACGATAAAGACATTGATGAAAAAGATTTTAGGATACATCAATACTTCCCGCAGTCATACAGAGCTGCACGTTTCATAATGCAGTCGCTTATGAAAAATAAGCGCATTATCTGTCAATGTGAATACGGGCAAAGCAGAAGTGCAGGGTGTGCAGCTGCAATAATGGAGTATTTCTCAGGAAATGGGCTGGTCTTGTTTGCCAGCGAAAAGTTTTTTCCAAACAAGGCGGTATTCAGCAAGATATATAATGCACTCCGGCGTGTCAGGTTAGAAATGTCGCAGGAGGAAATAAACTTGCTTTTCCCGGCTGGAAGAAAACTAAACCGCCAAGAGATAATATCTGATATCACAAACAAGCTGCGTGCATATCTTGCCAATGTCAAAAAAGATGATAATGATGATGACTGCGAGTACAGCTTTTTTGAATTTATTACAAGTGACGGAACAGAGCATTATTATATGTGGCTGTTTACAGAAGAACTTGAGGAGTTTTTATCAAAATACTCCGAAGAAGATATAGTGTATGCGATGTGCGGAAGATCGGCATATAGCTCATACTGCTACATAGCTAATTTTATATATGACTCAGAAAACGGTATGTGCTATAAATACTGTAACTATTATGAGAGCTTTGAATATGATAAGAAATTAAGAAAGAAATATAAAGTTGTAAGAAAGGAAATATATGATTAAAAGCCAAGGTGATAAAATGAATATAGATTACTACGAATTATCCAACATATATGACATACCACTAAAACGCTACGAGCCCGAGGGCGATGTGACCGGTTTTGTAGTCGCCGTTCACGGCTTTGGCGGTGATAAGGAAAGCACGGCGATAGAAGCGCTGGCGGAGTGCATGACGGCAAGGGGATATGCGGTTATCGCCTTTGACTTTCCTGCTCACGGGGCAAGCAGGGCTGATGAGTATTTCTGCACCGCAAACTGCCGCCTTGACCTTGAAAATGTATTTGAATACGCCCGAAGGCTCTACCCCGAAGCACAAAATAAAGCTGTATTTGCGACAAGCTTTGGCGGATATATCACACTGCTTTCACTTGACAGTTTGCCTGATGATGTTCGGATAGTTCTGCGTGCGCCTGCAGTGGATATGCGTGCGACATTTGAGCACCTACTCCCATGCACAACAGATGAATATAAAAAGGCAGGCACAGTTGAAATGGGCTTTGAGCGGAAGATGAATGTGCCGTATAGCTTTTATGAGGAGCTTTGCGAAAACGACATATCACAGCGACCTTTTGACAGAGATATGCTGATAATTCACGGCAGTAAAGATGATATCGTACTGCCTGAATACATAAGGCGCTTTTGTGACGCAAATCCAAAAGCCAAGCTGGAGATAATAAAAGGCGCAGACCACCGTTTCAAGGGCGAGGGCGAGATAGAAAAGGTCATCACAGCGGCAAGCGAATATATACTTTAACAACAAAAGGCGGTACGGTTTGGTACCGCCTTTAAAAAACTGTTTACAAATCATTAAAAGTATGGTATAATATTCAAAACGGTCGGGAAAGCCACAAAATCAAAAGAAAGCACGGTGATGAAAATGAAAGAGAGAATACTGCTTGCCCCGTCGGTGAGCGGAACTGAGCTTATGAGGACGATGGCGCAGTATGGTGTCGGGACGTTCGGGCTGAGGGTAATGGGGCTTGCAGAGTTTGCAGAGTTTGTGCTGATGCGCAGCGGCAAAGCACCCACACGTGAGCTTGTGACACCGGGCAAAACAAGGGCAATGATCTATGAGATCATACAGGGTGTGCCGTATTACAAGAACATATCATTCAGCGATGCCGCAGATATGGCAGTAACGCTTGCATCGCTGCGCTCACTTATTACAGGAGAAGAAGCGACCGATATGCGCTCTCTGCTTACAGGCGGAGAGTTCCCTGAGGCCAATGAAGCGCTGTTTGCGGTCTATGAGAAATATATGTCGGCGTTGGATAATGAAGGAAAGACCGATGCGGTTGGTTTGGTCAGATATGCTATTGAGAATGCAGAGCCTTTGAGTGCTGAGGTCATTACTCTTAGGGAATACCCCTTATCTCCTATTGGGAAAATGATCGCAGAAAAAGCCTCAGCAGGCAGTTACAAAGAACTCACTCTCAAAGAGCTTTTTGACTTGCAGGACAAGCCTTTGGCAATCGAATCAGTAACACAGTCCTATGGCAGCATGAATGAATTGCGTGATGTGCTTGATACGATACTCAAAAACGATCTTACATACGATAGCTGCACCATAGTGTGTGCAGACAGTACATCCGCTGTTATGCTTTATGAGTTGTCGGGAGAATTTGGCGTGCCTATGACTTTCGGCTGCGGGCTGCCGATAAGCTGCACTTATCCTGCATCGCTGCTGCGCCTTATTGAGAGGTGGAAAAGCGAGGGAATGAACGGTATCACATCGCTTAACAAGCTGATATTCTCGGAGCAGTTTGACAACAAGGCGCTTGAAGAAAAGCTGGGCTGCACATATTCTGGACTGCAGGGTGCCGTTAATACTGCGGGCTCTCTGCGGCTCTCTTTTGATAAAGAAAGCAATGCAAAGAAGATAGCAGATGCTCTTGCAGCTGTTGGAGAAACTGATGATCAGCGAAAGAGCATTGAA
>CADAGC010000114.1 GCA_902787365.1 uncultured Ruminococcus sp.
CGCCTGTCAGCTCTGCAAGGTGCTCGGCGGCTCGGTCAACCGTCACAGTCACCGCATCAAGGGTCAGGCCTGCTTCGAGGGCGGTTATGGCGTCGTTTATACAGTCAAGCGCTTTCTCGGCGCAAAGCTTCTGCCGCTCGTTTGCAAACACGGTGCTGTCGGCGTTATAGTCCTCGGGGGTGAACATTGTCTCTATCATATCGGAAAGCTCGTCACGCCCCTCGCCCGAGGCGGCGCTTATGGCTATTATCTTATCGGAGTATTTCTCAAACTCCCCTCTGCTCACCGCCTGCGCCTTATCCGTCTTATTGAGCACGATTATCGTCTTTTTATCAAGCGACGAGATATATTCGAGCAGCTCCCTGTCCTCATCATCGGGGGGCTGTGAAATATCAAACACCGCTATTATCAGCCTGCATTCGGCAAGGCGGTTTCTCGCAAGGGCAACACCCATTTTCTCCACCGTGTCATCTGTGCCGTGTATGCCCGCCGTGTCGGATATCTTGAGCGTTACCGCACCGAGCCGCACGCTCTCTTCTATCACATCACGGGTAGTGCCTGCTATATCGGTAACGATAGAGCGCTCAAAGCCCAGAAGCAGGTTCATAAGCGTTGACTTGCCCACGTTGGGCTTGCCTGCTATGACCGTATCAATGCCGTGCTTTATCACCATACCGCTGTCATAGTCACGCAGGAGTTTTTTAAGAGCCGCCCTGTCGTCCTTAAGCGTCTGCAATAGTTCATTCTCGTCCACCTCGGGGATATCCTCCTCGGGATAGTCCACCCACGCCGCAAGCTCGCCCAGGCTCTTGATAAGGCTGTCGCTTATCTTCCTGATGCTCGCATACAGCCTGCCTTTTCTTGCAAGTGATGCTGACGAGAGAGCGTAGTCACCCTCCGCCGAGAGCATATCAGACACCGCCTCTGCCTGCGTGAGCGAGAGCTTGCCGTTTAAGAACGCACGCTTTGTGAACTCCCCTGCCATTGCAGGTGTGCAGCCTGCGTCGATGCACAGGCGAAGTATTTTCTTTGTAACATAAATGCCCCCGTGGCAGGATATCTCGCAGACGTCCTCGCCCGTGTAGGACTTGGGTGCTTTGAACACCGTCAGCACCGCATCGTCCACCGTGCGGCCGTCTTTATCCCTCACCTCGCCGTAGGCGCAGGTATAGCCCGCCATATCGCTGACGGCCTTGTCTTTATCAAACGGGAAGAACACCCTCTCCGCCGCAGCGAGCGCACCCTCGCCGCTTATTCTTATTACAGCTATTCCCCCCACACCCAGCGGCGTGGAGATAGCGCAGATAGTTGACATAGTTATCACCTCTGTGGTTTGTCGTGTCAGCAGACAATTCTCCCTTTATTATACACCATATTTTACGATTAATCAATATCCTCTTGTGCAAAATGCAAGGAATGCCCCGTTTTCTATTGTAGAAAACGCAGAATAATTTATCATATCCTATTATGCTTATGACCTTTGCTTGACTTTAAAAATATTAAACCTTATAATAGTTTATGGTGAGATAATATGTCGGGAATCAAGAACTTCACATCAGCCCCCTTTCCCGAGGGGGTCAGCATAGATAAGTTTTTCGAGCTGCACAAGGGCAGCTGTATCATAATGTCGGCAGGCGTGGCCTCGCCCTCAAAGCAGAGGGGCGGCTACCATGCGGTGCTGTACTTTAACGGCTTCATTCGCCACCTGCGGCAGACAGGGCTGAAAGCTTCAGACCCTACATATCCCTTTGTTCAGGGGCTTTATGATGCAGCAAGGCTCATCAAGCGCCCCTGCCCTGTGATAATACTCACGGCGAGCGATGCGGGCTTTGGCGACAGCGCAAGCCCCAACAAAGCCTGCTGCGATATGATAATATCGGCGTTTCTTAATGCAGGCTGCTCGGTGACGGTGACGATCGCACACGGCAAGTCGGGTGAGCTTGTGAGGTTTATGGAGACGAGGATTTAGCAAGAAATGCATAATTCATAATGCATAATTGAGGTGCGCCTGCGGCGCAGGAGGTGTCTACTTGTTGACACCACCCATATCGGGCGGCTATCCCCTCGGGGGAGAAATTTGGTGGGCTTTCGGTACACCCCAAAGTTTTTCAGAGCAAGCCAACAATAACTATAATTTAACAAATATAAATATATGAAACCACGAAAGGAAGTCTTTTTATGAAAAGCAGAAGATCATTAAGCTTTTTACTGGCACTAATGGTCACATTTTCTATGGCAGGATGCTCAAACAGCAGCTCATCGGGTGACAGCTCGTCAGACGCTGAAAGTTCCTCTGCGGTGACTGTGGAGGACAAGGACAGCAGCGGTGAAAGCAAAGGCGATGACGATAGCAAGAGCGACGACAGCAGCGAGGAAGATGACGGCGGCAGCAAGCTCGATGTCATAGAGCGTAACGATGCGCAGGTGAAGTTCTCGGCGGCAGGCGGCGTTTACGACAAGGAGTTCGACCTCACGCTTGACTGCGGCGAGGGCACAGTATACTACACCACCGACGGCTCCGACCCTGCAACAAGCGACACGAGGATAGAATACAAAGACAAAGTCGAGATAAAGAGCCGTAAGGGCGACAAGAACGTTGTATCGGCTGTTGACCCCACGCTTATTTCGGGCAACTTCAACAAGATAGACCTTGAATCAAAGGGCTTTGTCTGCGAAAAGAAAGCCCCCGCAGATGACAAGGTAGACAAATGCACAGTAATCAGAGCGGCGGCGCAGGACAAGGACGGCGGCTGGTCGGCGACATCGACTGAGACCTACTACATAGGCAAGGCAGAAGACCACATCAAGGGGCTTGCAGACAGCGCAAAGGCCTGCGGCGGCACTCTTGCGGTGGTTAGCATAAGCACCGACTATGACAACTTCTTTGACAGCAAAAAGGGCATATACGTCAAGGGCGAGCTGTTTGACAATGATTTCAAGGCACAGCTTGAATCGGGCGAGCTTAACACCGACCCCGAAACGGCACGCAAAGGGATTGACGCAAACTACAAAGGCCGTGGCAAAGAGTGGGAGCGCCCCTGCCACGTAAACTTCTTTGAAATGGGTGAGGACGGCGCCGCCACACAGCTTATCTCGCAGGACTGCGGCATAAGGATACAGGGCAACTACTCACGCTCAGACCTTATAAAGGGCTTACGCCTGTATGCAAGAAAAGACTACGGCGAGAAGAAATTCGAGGGCGATGTATTCAAGGGCAAGGCGGTAAATTCCGAGGGTGAAAGCCTTACAAGCTTCAAGACGCTGACCCTGCGTGCGGGCGGCAACTGCGCATTCACCGCAAAATTCAACGACACATTCTGGCAGGATATGAGCAAGACGCTTGACTGCTCAACAAAGGCCTCACGCCCCTGCGTGGTATACTTAAACGGCGAATACTGGGGGCTTTACGTTCTCGAAGAAGACTACTCCGACAACTACTTTGAAGACCACTACGGCGTTGACGACAAGCAGGTAGTAATCTACAAGGGCGACGCCGAGGTTTATCAGTCGGGCTACAAGCTCGACGAGGGCAAGCTTCCCGAGGGCGAGAATGAAGACTACTTCTTCAAGGACTTAAAGGACTTCTTCAAAAAACACAAGGACTTAAAGGACAAGGCCGACTACGAGGAATTTGAAAAGCTTGTTGACATCGACAGCGTGAGAGATTATTTCCTCGCACAGGTATGGATAAACAACAAGTGGGACTGGCCGGGCAAAAACTGGTCGATGTGGAAGACCGCCGAGGTGGACGAGGCTAACCCCTACGCCGACGGCAGGTGGAGACTGCTCTTCTATGATATGGAGTTCGGCGGTGTCAGCGGGCAGAGTGACGCCTACACCAACACCGTCAAGGACGACAACTACAAGCGCTACGGCCTGCTCGATATGGACACCAACAATCCCGCCGTGCTATGCTATGCATATCTCATGACCAATGATGATTTCAGAAAGGATTTCAACACGAGACTTGAGGGCATGGCAGACGGCATCTACAAGCAGGAAACGCTCTCCAAGGCGTTAGACCGGTACGAGAGCGAGTACGCCCCGCTGTACGAGCAGTTCTTTGAGCGCTACCCCGACTGCGGCTCAAAGGACGAAGCACTCAACGGCGGCTACGCTTCATCAAAGTGCATACGTGACTTTATCGAAAAGCGTGCCGACAACATCAGCAAGATAACCAAGTGGATAGACCACACGCTGGAAAAGAAGAAATAATGATAAACCGCCCTCGAGGTTGCTCGGGGGCGGTTTTTTGTACTCAAAGCGGGCGGCATCAAAAAAGTGTTTACAAATAAAATATGAAATGCTATAATATATATGTAAATTAAAAAGGCACCGCCCAAGGAGGTTATTTTATGGAGTATGAAAAAATATCTGCAAAGTGGTTTATCATTTATATCCTTAGTCTTTTGGTATACAGATTTATCCTGCCGTTTCTTGCCGAGCCGCTCGGCGGGCTTTTGGCTTTGCTGCCGGGGGCAGTTCTGCTGCTGACCATGATAGTTTCATTTGCACTTTTTCTGATAAGGTTCAGACAGGCTATACGCGATGAGGAATACAGCCCCGGTATCTATTTTGCGATATGTCTCGGCCTTGCCGTTGTTTCGGTGATCGGTCAGATAACAAACAGCTTCGGCATCTGTGATAATCTAAGCCACGCTATGGGTTTGTTCTTGAATCTTGTATTGCATATAAGCTTTTTGGCCGCAGGCGCATTCGGGATTCTTCATGTTTTTCTTATTGGTATTGGCTTTCTCGGCGATCACGTCGATACGTCAAGTCCTGTGCACAGCAATAGATCCTCTAAACGCTCATCAAGCCTTATCGGCGGGGCAGCAATCGGATTTATGAGCACATTTGCCGATAACACAAGCAGCGATGACTCTTATGACCGCAACGCCGACGAGCTACGGCGCATTGACCAAGAGATACGCAAACAGGAGGCAGAGATACAAAGAAATAAAGATGAAATAGCACACCGCGACCGTAACACCTCTCACATCGGTGCAACCGAAAGCGGTATCAAAAACGCCGACGCGAATAACAATCATAATATCAAGATAGCCGAAAACAAGATAGCAGAGCTTGAACGCAAGCGTAAAAATCTTCAATAGCCCCTGTAAAAATCCCCCAAATTCACCGTAGTAAACATAAATATTTTATGATATCCTACAAAGATTTAAAAATATCTCCGAAGCACATGAACTGCCCCACATTGTGCGTACAGCACAAAAAAGCCCCTATGGTAAATAAAAATTAAGCAACGAACTGGCTTCGCAATTCAAGCGGAGTCAGTTTT
>CADAGC010000115.1 GCA_902787365.1 uncultured Ruminococcus sp.
TATAAAATATGGTGGAGGAATATTTATGCTGATGACTGAAATGACAAAGGAACAGCTCGAACAGGTGCTTACAGAGGCCAAGAGCGAATACGAGGGCTACAAGGCTTTAGGTCTTGCGCTCAACATGGCAAGGGGCAAGCCTGCCGCAGACCAGCTCTCGCTTACAAAGGATATGCTCGATGTTGTAAACTCTTCGAGCGACTGCAAGGCATCTGACGGTACAGACTGCCGCAACTACGGCATTCTTGACGGCATAAAGGACACCAAGAAGATATTCTGCGATATGCTGGGCGTAGCTGACGAAGAGCTTATCGTAGGCGGCAACTCGTCGCTCAACCTTATGTATGACACTATTGCAAGAAACTATATGTTCGGCGTAGACAAAGAAAGCACACCCTGGAAAGACCAGGGCAAGCTCAAATGGCTCTGCCCCGTACCCGGTTACGACAGGCACTTTGCAATAACCGAGAGATTCGGCTTTGAGATGATAAACATACCCGTCAGCGCTGACGGCCCCGACATGGATATGATAGAGAAGCTTGTTAGCGAGGACGAGAGCATAAAGGGCATATGGTGCGTACCGATGTATGCAAACCCCACGGGCATAACATACTCTGACGAGACAGTAAAGCGCTTTGCGGCACTTAAGCCCAAGGCAAAGGATTTCAGGATATTCTGGGACAACGCTTACTGCATACACCACTTAACAGACACACCCGACACTCTGCTCAACATTCTTGACGAGTGCAAAAAGGCAGGCAACGATGACATGGTATACATCTTTGCATCGACCTCCAAGGTATCGTTTGCAGGCGCAGGCGTTGCTGTAATGGCATCAAGCAAGGCAAACATCGAGTACGTCAAGTATCATATGACAGTACAGACGATAGGTTTTGACAAGATAAACCAGTTAAGGCACGCAAAGTTCTTTGGCGACTTTGAGGGCGTAAAGGCTCACATGAAAAAACACGCCGCAATAATCGCACCGAAGTTTGACGCAGTTATCAAGGCACTTGACGAGAACATCAAGCCCCTCGGCATCGGCTCATACAACACACCCAAGGGCGGCTACTTTATAGCATTCGACACACTTGACGGGTGTGCAAAGAGAGTAGTAGCGCTTTGCAAGGAAGCAGGCGTTGTTATGACAGGCGCAGGTGCTACATTCCCCTACGGCAAAGACCCCAAGGACAGCAACATAAGAATAGCGCCCACTCTTCCCCCGATAGCAGAGTTAGAGCAGGCGATGAAAGTATTCATCTGTGCTGTGAAGATAGCAAGCGCTGAAGTGCTTTTAGCTAAGTAAGTAAAAGAATATTGGCATACAAAAAAGGGCGGCAGGCTTTAAGGGTCTGACGCCCTTTTAAATGCATAATTCAAAATGCATAATGCATAATTGAGGTGCGCCTGCGGCGCATTATGCCCATTCGGGCGACAGATTTAAAGTGTTGTGGAGAGGACAAATCCAAAGGGGCTTGGGGGCTTACCTGATACTGCCTTGCGAGCCGACCTCGACAACGTCGAAGTCTTTGAGTTCAACACCCATGCCCTCTTCCTTATCCCAGGTACAATTATAATAGAGGGCAACGGAATGGTCGCCGAAGCGTTCTGCGTCATGGACGACTACCGAGCTTAGCGTTATCATCTTTTCTATCTTGCTTATATCTGTGATATCTTCGGGGAGGACGGATTTGCCCCACTCGGAGCGGCACCTGCCGTAATACTCCAAAGCGGCGTGAAGCACGGCGCTTTTATACTTTTCATAGTTATCGACAAAGTATTCGAGCGACCTCTTGGTGGCGTCTGTGACCTCTATCTCCTCATTTGGCCTAAGCTCGGCCGAAACGGTCTTTTCTTCGCCGCCGTCAATAACTGTTACCTTGCCCCACAGGCTTTCGTCTTCTTCAAAGGTGCTGTAGTCTATTTTCATACCGTTTTCCTCCTTAGGTTATTCAGATACTCAAAAGCGGAGAGTGCGCTTTGTGATATTATAGCACAAGGCTTTGGACGATGTCAACACGGGGTAAAACAAATAAATAAGGCAGATATATGTTTATGCTTGATTTTTTTATTAAAATGGTGTATAATTAAGGCAGAACAATACACACAAGGAGAGACAAAAATGAAAGCAAAGAGATTAACAGCAGCCATACTTGCGGGTATAATGGCATTATCTTTAGCAGGGTGCGGTGATGTAGACGAGAGCAGCAAGAGTAAGGACAGTTCATCAAAAGCGGCGGGAGAGGCATCTTCTGCGGCAGAGAGTTCTTCGGCTGAAAGTTCATCGCAGGGGCAGGATAGCGAGCCTGACAAGGCTGACGGTGACGAGTTTGAGCTTTTACAGGGGCTTATAGGCAAAAAGCCCGACGATGCGAGGGCTTTGATAAGCGAGCGCATACCGCAGGCAAAGGAGGACGACAATTCTCCGCTGACCGAGGGTGATCTTTTAGGATATCTATACACGGGTGACATGGAGATAGGCGGGGTATCTTTCAGCTTTATGACGCTTATGGCGGACAAGGACGGCAAGGCTGTAAAGAGCATAATGCTTGTAGCTAACGACAACCCCGAACAGAAGGAAATATCGGGCGAAGAGGAATACAAAAACGCCGAGAAGACCTACGAGAAGCTTTTAAAGGCTTTGACCGAGGATTTCGGAGAGCCTGAAACGAGAAACGAGGAAGGCGACTTCACGCTGACAGAGAGCCTTTGGAAAGACAAGCAGGTAACGCTTGAACTTGCTTGCTACAAGAGCGGCGGAGACATTAAATATCCCTCGCTGGGGCTGACTTTCGGCTCGGCGAGCAGCGGCGACACAAAAGCTGCAGAGGAGGTAAAGTTTGACATATCGAAGATAGAGACCTTTGAGGACTATGATGCGATATTTGGAGCAGAGGGCGACAAGGCCATGGAGCTGCTCATAAACGGCATAGCGGACGGAGTACAGGGTGAAGACGACGAAGGCTACATGAACGCCATGTCAAAGCGCTACAACAAGAAAAACATAAACTTTGATCAGGGCAAGGATCTGCTCGGCTGCGGCGATGTCTATCAGATGAACATTGATTTTGACAGCGAGAACGGCGACATCTACACGATAGCATTCCGCAAGAATCAGGATTTAAACACCTTAGAGGGCAACACCCCCGACCCCTTTGAGTGCAAGGAGAGTTACGAGGCTCTTTACAAGTTATTCTCAGAGCGCTACGGCGAGCCGCAGCAGAAATTCACGCCCGAGAGCAACAATTTCTTCGGGGCTTTATGGGAAGACACCCCCTGCGGCGAGATATGGATAGCATGGGCGGAGAAGATATTCGGGTCGGAGCAATGCGACTGCGTAGTATCTTTCTCAAAGCGTGGGGTGAATACGGCGAAGAGTTGATATAATTGAGAGATTAATCGGAAATTTGTTGGGAAACAAAAACACAAAAAGGTTTTGGGGTCAAGCCCTTTTCCTCAAAAAGGGCTTGCAGGTCAAGGGCTGGCCCTTGCGGGGTTTGGGGCAGCGCCCCATTCGCCGAAGGCGCTGGGCGGCGAACTAAGTATATTAAATCGCACAGCGTTGTGGTGACAACAGCCCTAAAGGAAAAAATAATGTTCGCCGCCCCTTGCCGCAAATGTCGAGGCGCCTTAGCGCCGAGACCGCTTTGCGGCGCCGCCGATAGGCGGCAGGAGCCGAGCGATAGCGATGCGATACCAATCTCCCCTTAAGGGGAGGTGCCTGCGAAGCAGGCGGAGGGGTGCTGCCCGAACGCTGTTAGCTAAGGGGATGTTTATATCAAGTCCGACGTGTTGTTGGGGGCTTTCGGTGTCAACTCTGTTGACACCAGCGCCACCCGAGTCCCTTCGGACTGCCGCCTACCGCATTAGAATCAATCGCCCGAATGGGCATCTGTGCAGCAAAGCCGCACTCCTCAATTGTGCATTGTGCATTGTTGCATTGTGCATTGATAAACCCTGATTTGTCACTATATCTGTCTTACGCATACGGTTGAGGCAAATGTCGGTAATATGGGAAAGAATTCCTTGATCAAAGTGTTTCATTGGCGGTACATTACCTATGTGGGCGAGCCTTTGAATAATCATGCATTTCCTCCGCAGGCACCCCTACGGGGCACCTTTGTCGGAAATGAGCTTCGCTGCAGGGAAAAACGCAGTTTTACATTCAGAACAACTCCCCTACGGGGGCAAAATATATTTACAGGAGGGTATTACTATGCCATTTATCAACGTAAAAACAAACGCACAGGTGAGCAAGGAGCAGGAAGTGGAGCTTAAGGCTGCACTCGGCAAGGCCATTACTGCCATTCCCGGAAAGAGCGAGGGGTGGCTTATGATAGGCATTGAGCCGCAGCAGGCTATGTACTTCAAGGGCACTGACGACCCCTGCGCTATGGTAAGTGTGAGCATCTACGGCTCGGCTTCGTCGTCGGCCTACGACAACTTAACAGGCCAGATCGACGGCATACTGGGCGACATTTTAGGCATTGACAAGTCGAGGATATACACCGCTTACTTCCCCACAAGTGACTGGGGCTGGA
>CADAGC010000116.1 GCA_902787365.1 uncultured Ruminococcus sp.
TGTGCTGTGCTGTGCTGTGCTGTGCTGTGCTGTGCTGTGCTGTGCTGTGCTGTGCTGTGCTGTGCTGTGCTGTGCTGTGCTGTGCTGTGCTGTGCTGTGAAGATTATCGCACCGCTCGTCATACTTGTCAACCCCTTCGTTTAAAAGTTCATTGTTTCGTTACATCAAATTATGAAAAATACATAAATTATGTAATGGTATTATTTATATTATACTATAAATTCACAATATTTGCCGTTAACATACTAATAACGTTTTGTAAATTATCTGTTAATGCGTTGTCTTTATTAATATTTCCCCTTTGCATAGGACATACCCCTCGCATATTTTGTATTCTGCGCCGCATTCCGGCTGCCGCACCCATGGCCTGAAACACAAACCCCCGAGAGCTTTTCAAACTCCCGGGGCTTGTGTTATTTAGATATTCTCGCCCTATTCAGGCTGTTTTCTCACTCAGCAAACTTCTCATTCGCCGCCTGATTGTAAAGGAACATCGCCTTTGCGTACTTTGCAACAATTGAGCAATTCCATTATTGATAACAAATCCGCCCCCTGCTGTCAAACTTGACCGCAGGGGGCATAAACTTTGTTCACTTATTTGATAATGATCATTGCCATAGGACATCGGCAGTTCTGCCACGCAGGTTTTAACTGTCCAATAGAATGTACGCAAGTTCGGGTCATTTTTAATGATAAATCGGTGGTAAAGCCCTATTTGGAATGCCTTGAAGCCCCGTAATTACGGCATTTGAGAAGATTAACACAGATGTCTCCGTGATATATGAATATGTCATTATAAAGAAAAACCAAAGCCAACTTATAGTCAGCTTCGGTATCTTCATTTACAATATCAAACGCGTCCTCTTTAACTGGTCGTAAATCGGTCGTAAATATCGACTTACAGGGTCAAAACCCCACGCTATTACAGCGTTTTTCAGTCGATGCTCTTCATCGTCGGGAACAACAGCACATCCCTGATCGCAGGCGAGTTGGTAAGCAGCATAACAAGCCTGTCGATGCCGTAGCCGATGCCGCCTGTGGGGGGCATACCTATCTCGAGAGCACGCAGGAAGTCCTCGTCGGTGCGGTTTGCTTCCTCGTCGCCCTGCGAAAGAGCCTCCTCCTGTGCCTTGAAACGCTCACGCTGGTCGATCGGGTCGTTGAGCTCGGAGTATGCGTTGCACATCTCCCAGCCGTTCATGAACAGCTCAAAACGCTCAACATGATCGGGGTCGGTGGGCTTGCGCTTGGTCAGCGGCGATATCTCTATCGGGTGATCCATGATGAATGTGGGCTGTATGAGGTGCTTCTCAACGAACTCCTCAAAGAAGAGGTTTAAGATGTCTCCCCTCTTGTGGCGCTCCTCAAACTCTATGTGGTGCTCCTTGGCAGCAGCCCTTGCACCCTCTAAATCTCTTATCTGCGAGAAATCAACGCCAGAGTACTTCTTAACGGCCTCGGTCATGGTCAGGCGCTCAAAGGGCTTGCCTAAGTCCATTTCGTTCTCGCCGTAGATTATCTTTGTTGTGCCGCATACAGTCTCGGCAAGGTAGCGGAACATATTCTCCGTCAAGTCCATCATGCCGTGATAGTCGGTGTATGCCTGATAAAGCTCCATAAGTGTGAACTCGGGGTTGTGCCTTGCGTCAACACCCTCGTTTCTGAACACTCTGCCTATCTCGTAAACTCTTTCGAGGCCGCCAACAATAAGGCGCTTAAGGTAAAGCTCTAAGGATATTCTCAGCTTTACGTCCTCGTCAAGTGCGTTGTAGTGTGTCTCAAAAGGCCTTGCAGCCGCACCGCCCGCATTGGATACGAGCATAGGTGTCTCGACCTCCATAAAGCCCTGCTCGTCAAGGTATCTTCTGATAGCAGAGATTATCTTCGAGCGCTTTATAAAGGTGTCCTTAACCTCGGGGTTGCATATAAGGTCTGTGTAGCGCTGTCTGTAGCGTGTGTCCTGATCCTTAAGGCCGTGCCACTTCTCGGGCAGGGGCAGAAGCGACTTGGAGAGCAGTGTTATCTCCTGTGCATGAACGGATATCTCGCCCATTCTTGTGCGGAACACAAAGCCCTTTATGCCGATGATATCGCCTATATCGCCCTTCTTGTAGTCCTGGAAAGCCTCAACGCCTACATCATCACGCCTTACGTATGACTGAATCTTGCCCGACTTGTCTCTAAGGTCAAGGAAGCCTGCCTTGCCCATGAGTCTGCGTGACATAACACGTCCTGCAATGCTAACCTCTACCTTGTTAGCGTCAAGCAGCTCCTTGAGCTTCTCCTCATCGTCGCCTGCTTCGTCCTTGAGCCTTGCTTCAAGCTTCTCATATTCAGCTCTTGCCTGCTCGCAGCTTGCAGTAACGTCATACTTTGTTATCTCAAAGGGGTCTCTCCCCTGAGCCTTTAATTCGTTAAGCTTGTCTATTCTTACCTGCCTCAGACCATTGACCTGCTCGGCAGTAAGCTCCTGCTCCTCCTCTGCGGCAGGGGCAGTATTTACATTCTTTTCTTCACTCATGATATTACCTGTCCTTACATTACTTAGAAATGTCTATTACCTCAAACTTGATTGTTCCCATAGGTGCTTCTACCTCGAACACATCGCCGACCTTTTTGCCAAGGGCAGCCTTGCCTATAGGCGACTCGTCTGATATCTTGCCATTGTCGGGGTCAGACTCGGTCGAGCCTACTATCTGAAGCTCCTCTATCTCGT
This sequence comes from uncultured Ruminococcus sp., assembly GCA_902787365.1. GTDB lineage: Bacteria > Bacillota > Clostridia > Oscillospirales > Ruminococcaceae > NK3A76. The sequence continues at coordinate 2,717 of CADAGC010000116.1, forward strand.
CAAGCTCAATATCCTTAAGCTTTATAAGAGAGCCTACGCTTATCTCGTCTACAGAGATATCGTCATCGTCAACTACGTTTGCGTTTGCAATGATATATTCAAGCTCGTTGATACGTGCTTCGAGTATAGCCTGGTCGTTCTTCGCCTCGTCATACTCTGCGTTCTCGGATAAGTCACCGAACGAGCGTGCTTCTTTGAGCTTCTGTGCTACCTCACTTCTTCTGACGGTAACAAGGTATTCAAGATCTTCCTGTAATTTCGCATAGCCTGCCTTAGATACTGTACGGCTCTTGTTTTCTGCCATTATTATCAACTCCTAATAAGATTTTTTAGACAATATCTCAAAATAATATTATACAGCATTTCAGATGTTTTGTCAAGTGGTTTTTGGAAAGTGCTCAAAAGAGCGATCGCCACGATACCCCTGCCGATCTGTATTATACATAAAAAAGCCCCGTGCAGGGGCTTTTGTGTATCAAAGTTCTTGCTCTATCTCCTTAAGCACCGCCCTGATATCATCAAAGCTATAGCCGTAGCGCACAAGCGAAGCCGTCACCTTTCGGTTGCGGTCTTCATAGTCGAGCTTGTTCATATATTTCTTCTCTATCAGCTCACGCAGGCGCTCACGCTCGCCCTCGGCGTAGGGGGCAAGGGCTTCGTCTATTATGCTTTTGGGCAGACCCTTTTGCTTCATATCATTAACTGCCCTGTAGCGCCCCATAAGCTTTACCTCAACGAGCCGCCTTGCAAGGTTCTCGGCATAGCGGCGGTCGTTTATCACGCCTATCTCTGAGAGCTTGTCGCACACCTCGTAGCAGATATCCTCGCTGTAGTTGCGCTTAAGCTTGCCAAAAAGCTGTGCGTAGGTGTTATCACCGTAGTCCATAAGATACAAGCCACGCTCCCTTGCCTTGCGAAACTCATTATCGTGGATAAGCTGCTCTATGGCGCTATCGGGCATATCCATACCCTTTTGCAGGTTATAGTTATAGACGACCTCCGAGCTTATAAACAGCGGCTCTCTGCCCTCGAAGTCTATTCGCATAGTGCTGCCCTTATAGGGGGCGATGTCGGAAATAACAGGCATATGTTTTACCCCTAACTCTTGTATATAATAGCTGAACTATCAGCATTTTCAGCACAATCAAAGTCTGATAGTGTCAAAAATGTCGATAGTTCATACTTTCTTACTTATAACACTTGCAAAATGCGCAAAATGCTTAAAGTTCAGATATTCAATCTCTTAGCTATAACTCAAACATCAACAGGTGAGAACTCCTCAAAGTCTTCATCAGCCGACACGGTCACATCCATTTTGGGCGCTCTTGCAGCTGCCGCACCTGTCTTCTTTGAAGCATCGGCTGCTGCCTCGGCACGCTGTTCAAGCTCGGTCTTCTTATCGTCGCTCTTGCCTACAAGCTCGTCCGTGTCCTTGACGGTATCCATTATCTTGTGAAGTATCTCGTTCATCATATCCTCGTGAGCGAGCAGGAATTCCTTGGAATTCTCTCTGCCCTGGCCGAGCTTGGTGTCCTCATAGCTGAACCAAGCGCCGCCTTTCTTGATAAAGCCAAGCTCAACGCCCGCATCAAGTATCTCGCCAACACGGGATACGCCCTTGCCGTAGAGCAGGTCGAACTCTGCCTCCTTGAACGGAGGTGCTACCTTGTTCTTGACTACCTTGCAGCGTGTGCGGTTGCCTATTACCTCAGAGCCGTCCTTTATCTGCTCGCCACGCCTAACCTCTATACGCACCGAAGCGTAGAACTTAAGCGCTCTGCCGCCCGGGGT
>CADAGC010000117.1:0-2724 GCA_902787365.1 uncultured Ruminococcus sp.
TGGTTTACAAACTTTGCATCAGGCAGGTTTTGCTGCCAAACCCTGAGCACCGAGCAAGGCATTACCGAGCCTGAGAAGCATATCTTCTTAAGATACTCAGGCTTGCCGCCCTCGAATGCGCCGACCTTGACGGCAATAGTGAACACCGAAACGCTCCAGCCGACTGATGTTATCTTTTGCTCGTTAAGCGTCTTAAAAAGCTCGGCAGGCATTACGAAGCATTGTTTCGGGATGATATATGTAGATGCGCCTGTAAACACGGGCAGATAGATATCTCTTATTGCAGCAATATAGTCAAGTGGCGACTGGTTGCCTAAGATATCGCTCTCGTCAATGCCCATAACGTCTTTATAGGCGTTAATATAGCAGCAAAGAGAAAGTATGCTGGTTATTACGCCCTTAGGCACGCCCGTTGAGCCTGATGTGAATATAACATACAGCGGGTCATCAACACAGGCGGTACTTCTGCGCTGTGCTATAAGCTCATCGTTTATCTCGGTTTCAAAAAGCTCCTGCGCTATGAGCACCTCGCCCTCAAAGCCGAGAGCCTTGGCACGCTCTGCGTTTTCTCTGTCGGCTATGAGTATTTCAGGCTGCAATACGCCCAGAATACCCTCAAGGCGCTTTTCGGGCTGAGTAGAATCCATAGGCGCATAGAAGCACCCGGCATACACTATACCCAAGAAAATAGCGGGGGTAAGCGAGCAGCGTGAGCTCATTACAGCCACAGGCTTTCTGCCCTCGGTCATAGGGATAAGCGCAGACGCTAAGCTTTTTGCCTTATCTCTCACCTGAGAAAAGGTAAGGCTGCCGCCCTCGTCTGAAAACATAGCCTTATCAGGCAGGCGGGCGGCGGTTTTTTCAAGCTGATTTATAATATCGGTTATCATTTTATCGACCGCTTTCATACTTATTACATACCTTATTATTATAGCACACCTGTTAACAAAATGTCAATTGACTTTTCTTAAGATTTTCTTAATGCAGAGCATACTATATTGTATGTTTTGACAAATATTCTCAATAGCATATAAAGTATGTACGACAGACGGACTGACAGAGCTTTTATCAGTCTCATTGTCTGTCTCTTATCTATATCTTTTTCTTTCTCTTTATCTATATCGGTTTTTTGGGTTTTTCAAAAAACCGCTCGGTTATAAAAACACCGCCCGCAGATGATGAACGTCTTGCTCATCACCCCGGGCGGCTGTGTTATCTTATTATATTATCAGTCTTCTTATCAGTCTTCGCTGTCCTGAAGAGCGTCATAGCCCTCTTCACCTGTACGTATCTTGATGACATTCTCGATATCATAGACGAAGATCTTGCCATCACCGTAGTTGCCTGTATAGAGTGCGGATTTAGCAGCGTCTATAACAGCTCTTGCGGGCACCTTGCAGACAACTATCTCAGCCTTGACCTTAGGCAGAAGATTTGTCTCAACAGCAGTACCACGGTAATAGTTCTTAGCGCCGCTTTGCATACCGCAGCCCATAACGTTTGTAACTGTGATACCTGTAATGCTTATCTGATCCATAGCGTGGATAAACTCTGCAAGCTTTGTCTGCTTGAACACAACAACAATCTTTGTGAACTTATTAGTGTCGATATCAGCGGTATAGCTCTCTACCTCTACTGCCTTTTCAACAGATACAGGCGGGTGAGCGGGAACCTTGGTAACGCTCTTTGCATCGTCCTTGGTATAGCCGTGCATTGATATCTCGCCCATTGAGGGAGCGAAGTCTGCATAAGAGGATACAAGGCCGTGCTCTGTAGCGTCAAGGCCGATGATCTCTTCCTGCTCGGAAACTCTCAGACCGAGAGTAGCCTTTATAATAAGGAATGTGATAGTGATTGCAACTGCTGCCCATGCAGCAACAGAAACTGTGCCGAGTGCCTGTAAGCCAAGCTGCTCAAAGCCGCCGCCGTAGAGAAGACCCTCGTTCTTGATGCCGCCAGCCTCTAACTGAATATTATAGCCGGGTGCTGAAGATGTTGCGAAAAGTCCTACAGCAAGTGTGCCCCAGATACCGTTCATGCAGTGAACTGCAACCGCACCGACGGGGTCGTCGATATGGAGCTTATAGTCAAGGAGCCATACGCCAAAGCAAACGAGAAGACCTGAAACAACGCCGACCATTATAGCGCCGAAGCAATCGAGCACGTCGCAGCCTGCGGTGATACCGACAAGGCCTGCAAGAGATGCGTTAAGGCACATTGAAACATCAGGCTTACCGTATTTGAGCCAAGTGAATATCATACATACAACAGTTGCAACTGCGGGAGCTACTGTAGTTGTAAGGAAGATAGAATCAAGCTGACCTACCTCGGAAGCTGCTGCGGGGTTGAAGCCGTACCAGCCGAACCAGAGGATAAACACACCAAGTGCGCCGAGTGTAAGGTTATGACCGGGGATAGCGTTTGTCTTTATTTCGCCGTCTTTGGTCTTAGTGAACTTGCCGATACGGGGACCGACCATTTTAGCGCCGATAAGAGCACAGATACCGCCCACCATATGTATAGCGCAGGAACCCGAAAGATCGTGGAAGCCCAGCTGAGCAAGCCAGCCGCCGCCCCATATCCAGTGAGCCTCGATCGGGTAGATGAGCGCTGAGATAACGCCCGAGTAAACGCAGTAAGAAAGGAACTTAGTTCTTTCTGCCATAGCGCCCGAAACGATAGTTGCCGTTGTTGCGCAGAAGACAAGGTTGAAAACGAACTGAT
>CADAGC010000117.1:2738-6968 GCA_902787365.1 uncultured Ruminococcus sp.
CTGATCCCAAGCGAAGCTGTCATAGCTTGTGAAAATATCAAAGCCCGGCTTACCGATAAGGCCGCAGGCGTCCTCACCTAAGAGAAGGCCGAAGCCGATAGCTATAAATGCCACAGTACCAATGCAGAAGTCCATAAGGTTCTTCATAATGATGTTGCCGGCGTTCTTGGCTCGTGTGAAGCCCGTTTCCACCATTGCAAAACCTGCTTGCATAAAGAACACAAGCGCTACTGCGATCATGAACCAAACGCCGAATATTACGGAGTTCTGTTCACCGATCACTTCCATGATCTTTTCCATATCCATAGAGAATCCCTCCTAAAAAAATAAGAGCATATGAGTCGGAAAATAAAACTCATACACTCCCTTGTGTATAAACATATACGCAACAATGCATACATAACACACGCTATATATACAAAAAAGACTGCAAGCTTTTGTAGCTCGCAGCCTCGTTGCTGTCTATGTTTGCATTATAGCAGACCCGAAAAGGATTGTCAAGGGGGTTTTGAGCAAATCGTCAAAAATAACACAAAGATGGTGGAAATGTCAGTTTCTTTGTGTTAACTTTTCACAAATCTTTGAAAAATGCCCCGAATATCTTGACTTTTGCCACTAAGTATGCTAATATTTGTTATGAAGAGCAAAGGCGTTCTTTATGGGTAGCACCCGCAGTATGCCTTTGTTTTTTTGCGTGTATACGTCTTTACGGTGTGACCCGTAAGGACGTTTTTTTATTGCAAAACCGCAAAAACACATGAGGTGAAAGAAATGGAAAATCCGAGCAGAGAGATGTATCAGCAGGAAGGTATGTATGACAAGGGCTTTGAGCACGACAGCTGCGGCATTGGCGCAGTAGTCAACATCAAAGGCAAGCGCTCCCACAAGGTAGTGTCTGATGCTTTGTCTATCGTTGAAAAGCTTGAACACCGTGCAGGCAAGGACGGTGAGGGCAAAACGGGTGACGGCGTGGGAATTCTCACACAGATACCCGACTCGCTCTATCACAGAAAGTGCAAAGAGCTGGGCTTTGAGATAGGCAGCGACGGCGACTACGGTGTGGGTATGTTTTTCTTCCCGCAGAATGAGCTTAAGAGAAGCGTTGCCAAGAAGATGTTTGAGGTGATCCTCGGCAAAAGGGGCATGAAGCTCTTAGGCTGGAGAGATGTTCCCCATGATGAGGATATCCTCGGCTCTCGTGCAAGAGAGAGTATGCCTTTTATCTCACAGGGCTTTGTAAAGCGTCCTGACAATGTAGAGAAGGGTCTTGAATTCGACAGGCAGCTTTTTATTGCAAGGCGCATCTTCGAGCAGGCAAACGAACACAGCTACGTATGCTCGCTCTCATCAAGAACTGTTGTATACAAGGGAATGTTCCTTGTAGGGCAGCTGAGAGCTTTCTATAAAGACTTACAGGAAAAGGACTATGTATCGGCTATCGCTATGGTACACAGCCGCTTCTCGACAAACACGATACCCAGCTGGGAAAAGGCACACCCCAACCGCCTTATCGTTCACAACGGTGAGATAAACACCATAACAGGCAACGCCGACAAGATGCTTGCCCGTGAAGAGACTATGCACTGCAAGGCGCTCGATGAGGACATGAGCAGCATTCTGCCCGTACTGGGCGTAAACGGCTCTGACTCTGCAAGGCTTGACAATGCGCTTGAATTCATGGTAATGTCGGGTATGCCCCTGCCGCTTGCGGTTATGATATCAATTCCCGAGCCGTGGAGCAACATGAGGGAGATATCAAAGGACAAATATGACTTCTACCAGTATTACGCAACAATGATGGAGCCGTGGGACGGCCCCGCTTCCATACTCTTCTCTGACGGTGAGGTAATGGGTGCAGTTCTCGACAGAAACGGCCTGCGCCCGTCAAGATACTGCATAACAAAGGACGGTTTCCTTATCCTTTCATCTGAGACAGGCTGCATAGACATACCGCCCGAGAACATCGTCAAGAAAGACAGACTGCGCCCCGGCAAGATGCTGCTTGCTGACACCAAAGAGGGCAGGATAAAAGACGACAAAGAGCTCAAAAAATACTATTCAAGGCTGCGCCCCTACGGCGAATGGCTCGACAACGGGCTTGTAAGGCTGCACGATCTTCACATACCCAACAAGCACGTTCCCAGCTACAGCAAGGAGCAGCTTGAAAAGCTGCAAAAGGCTTTCGGCTACACCTACGAGGACATAATGAATGTTATCCTGCCGATGTCACAAAATGCAGCAGAGCCTATCATCTCAATGGGCTCGGACATTCCGCTGCCGCAGCTTGACAAGAACGACCCGCCGCTGTTCAACTATTTCAGACAGCTCTTCGCACAGGTAACTAACCCGCCTTTTGATGCGATAAGAGAGCACATAGTTACCGACACGGCAATGTATATCGGCAAGGACGGCAATCTGCTCGAAGAGACAGCCGATAACTGCCGTGTACTCAAAGTTGAAAACCCGATACTCACAAGCACAGATATGCTCAAGATAAAGGCTCTTGACAACGAGTATCTGCACTCGGCTGTGATTCCGATAACATATTACATAGGCACAACTCTTGAAACGGCGATAGAAAAGCTGTTTATCGAAGCTGACAAGGCTTACAGAGACGGTGCGAACATACTCATTCTCTCCGACAGAGACATTGACGAATACCGTGCGGCGATACCCTCGCTGTTAGCAGTTGCGGCACTTCAGCAGCACCTTGTTGCAACAAAGAAGAGAACTGCCGTATCTATCGTTTTAGAGAGTGCAGAGCCAAGAGCTGTTCATCACTTTGCTACGCTCTTAGGTTACGGTGCGTGCGCTGTTAACCCCTATCTTGCACAGGAGACTATCAAGGAGCTTATCGACACGGGGCTGCTTGACAAGGACTTCTACGCAGCAGAGAATGACTACAACAAGGCTATACTTGACGGCATAGTTAAGATATCCTCGAAAATGGGCATTTCCTCGATACAGTCATATCACGGCTCGAAGCTTTTCGAGGCTGTAGGCATATCACAGGAGCTTATTGACAAGTATTTCCGTGGCACAGTAAGCAGGATCGGCGGCATAAAGCTTTCTGACATCAGCCGCAGGACTGAAAAGCTGCATACGGCAGCATTTGACCCGCTGGGTCTTGAAACGCCCGCAGGTATCGCAAGCGTGGGCAGCCACCGTGCAAGAAGCGGCAAGACAGAACATCTTTACACCCCCGAGATAATACATCTTTTACAGAAAGCTGCATGGACGGGTGACCAGCAGGCTTATGACGAATATGCAAGCAAGCTCGAACAGAAGCAGCTAACCATAAGAAGCTTACTTGGCATTAAGTTTGACGAAAAGGGCGGCATACCGATAGAGGAAGTTGAGAGCGCTGAGAGCATAATGAAGCGCTTCAAGACAGGCGCTATGAGCTACGGCTCTATCTCGAAGGAAGCCCATGAATGCCTTGCTATGGCTATGAACAGCATAGGCGGCAAATCAAACAGCGGCGAAGGCGGCGAGGACGGCGAGCGACTCGGCACAAACAAGGGCTCGGCAATCAAGCAGGTGGCTTCAGGCAGATTTGGTGTAACGAATGAATACTTAGTCTCGGCAAGCGAGATACAAATAAAAATGGCACAGGGCGCAAAGCCCGGCGAGGGCGGTCATCTGCCAAAGAACAAGGTTTACCCGTGGATAGCAAAGACAAGACACTCGACTGCGGGCGTGGGGCTTATCTCTCCCCCGCCGCACCACGACATCTACTCGATAGAGGACTTAGCAGAGCTTATCTACGATCTAAAAAACGCAAACGACAAGGCTCGCATATCCGTAAAGCTCGTTAGTGAAGCGGGTGTAGGCACGGTAGCCTGCGGCGTTGCAAAGGCAGGCGCACAGGTAATACTCATCTCAGGCTTTGACGGCGGCACGGGTGCTGCACCGGGCAGCTCGGTATACAATGCAGGTCTTCCGTGGGAGTCGGGTCTTGCAGAGGTACACCAGTGCTTATGCATGAACGGCCTGCGCTCAAAGGTCGTTCTCGAAACAGACGGCAAGCTGATGACAGGCCGTGACATACTGATAGCGGCTATATTAGGTGCCGAGGAATACGGCTTTGCAACAGCTCCGCTAGTAACAATGGGCTGCGTAATGATGCGTGTATGTGACAAGGACACCTGCCCTATGGGTATTGCAACACAAAACCCAGAGCTTAGAAAGCGCTTCAAGGGCAAGTACCTCTGGAGCGAAAGCGGACGC
>CADAGC010000118.1 GCA_902787365.1 uncultured Ruminococcus sp.
CATTGTTGATTTTATGTGCGCCCGTGTGGTTCAAGTCCTCACGTTTCAGAAAAAGCTGACAGCCATACTTTTCTGCTGCCTTGTAATGCTCATAACCGCTGGCTCTGACGCTCTGCGAGGGGTGTTCCTGCCGCAGTTCAAAAGTTCCTTCTCCCTCTCCGAGCCGCAGGCAGGACGTATCATTATGATAAGCTATATCGGCAACCTGCTTTTCCTCTCGGTGGGCGGTATGCTCTCTGACAGAATGCCCAGAAAGCGCTTTATCGGCGGCGTGCTCTGCTTGTGGACATCGGCGCTGCTTATGTATGTGCTGACAGAGAATTACTATATTCTGCTTGTGTGTATGATATTCTCTATGGGCGGCTCGACTATGATATCCACCTCAGTCAACGTCATAACGCCGCTGATGTTCGCATCCCCTGCTATGTATGTGAGCATATTCAATTTCCTGCAAGGTATCGGCATAACCGCCTCACAGAATATCGGCGGGCGCTTTGCCGACAGCTTAAAGGGCTGGCACGGGGCGAATGCTATCATCGTGGGGATAGCCGTTGTATGCTTTATCCTGCTTATGACCCTCAAACTCCCCGACCCCGAGCAAAAGGGCGAAAAGCCTGCCCCTATGACGATACTAAAAACACCCCAGAGCCTGCTGCTCATTCTTATCTGCGGCGGCTATTTTATCTCCGAGCACGGGCTGCAAAACTGGCTGACCTCCTACGGCAGCGAGCACCTCGGTATGTCGGTGGAGAAGTCAGCTATGTATCTTTCGATGTTCTACGGCTGTATGACGATGGGCAGGCTTGTCTTAGCACCCTTTATCGAGAAGATAGGCATTTTCCGCTGCCTTATCATCACCTCTTGTATAGGTGCGGCGCTCTTTGGTGCGGGCATAGCGCTGGGCAGCCGGGGGCTTATCCTGCTCGGCATTTCGGGGGCGGCCTACTCGGTCATCTATCCCCTGCTGGTTATGCTCATAGGCTCGTTCTTCGACCCTGCCTGCGCAGGCACGGCAACGGGGCTTATCCTCAGCATAGGCACGCTTTTTGATATCGGCTTCAACGCCTTTTTCGGCTCGCTCGTCGAGGCAGTCGGCTACGGCAAGGCGATATTCGTGCTGCCCATAGCCGCCGTGGTTATGGCGGTGCTGCTTATCACGCTTAAAAAGACGGTGAAAAAGTCGGCGGAGATACGTTAACCCCTCCACCTCCCCTTTCAGGGGAGGCATATTAATGCAGTTGGATTTACACATACGCACCCTAAGCGAACAGTCGCACCGACGCCTTTGGCGGCGGTGACGGAGGGGTTTCTCCTAACAGGTATATCTTTTAACGATTTATTAATATTGCACAAGCTAAATGTCCAAAATGACGAATTTTTATAAATTTATTGCTTAATTTTCTTTTTTATGTTATAATATATTCGGGTATTTATGCCCATTTGCAGCAATAAAAGGATTTGGCGGTGCAATATATGGAAGAGGAAAAAAGATCTGAAAACTTTTACAGCATAAAGTACGGCGTGCTTCATCTTGACCTTGAAAATTTCAAGACGATAAAGTGCGACGAGGGCTTTTGCGCTCTGTCGGGGTATTCTGCGCAGGAGGTAGAGGGCGGTCTGCCGATTGAAGCGCTCTGCGATGAAGATACTGCCGAGGCGGTAAAGGCGCTCGCACGCTCGGGTAAGGATATGGGCGACGTTATGTGCTTTGAGCATTATATGAAGCAAAAAAGTGGCGATATCATATCCGTCACCGACTTTGTGTGGATAAACAGAGAGGGCGGCAGACAGGCGATTCTCTACGTCAATAAGCCTATCGGCGCTTTGCTTAAGAATATCGACATCTACGAGATGACCTCGCATGGATTGTTCGATACCATAATCTCGGGCATACCGGGCGCTGTTGCCATATATGAGACTGACTGGGAAAAGGTCAGGGTCTTCAAGGCTTCGCAGAACTACTACCAGCTGCTCGGCTTCAAGAATGTCAACGACTATAACAGACTCGTGGGCAAGTGCCTGTCAAAAGACACTAACCGAATAATGTTTGACAGAATGCACGAGTGCGCCGAGACAGGCAAGATCGTCAGGGCGCAGTATCAGGCACCCGGCGCTGACAATGCCTTGTGCTGGTTTGAAGCGAAGATAAAGCCTTTCTTTGAGCGTGACGGCAAGCAGTATTTCTTCGTGATAATGAGCGACATCACCAAGTCAATGAATCAGGAAAACGAGATAAAGCGCCAGAACAAGCGCTTTGAGATAATCGCAAAGACCACTAACGATATTTACTTTGATTATGACATAATACACGATATCTTCTACCTGCCGAATAACGATAACTACATCAGCCGCTATGATAATGTGGTGGAAAACTACTTCTCCGAGAGAAAATTCGCAAGATTTATGAGAGAAGAGGATGCGCAGGAGTTTGAGCGCCGCCTTATAGGTGCGAGGGATAAGCTTGTTTCAGGCTCGATTGAATACCGCACTATGGCCTTTGATGACGACTATACCTGGTATAAGATGTCATACACCACCGTAGCTGACGAAACAGGCAAGATAACCAACGCCTACGGCCGTATCTCCTCTATCGAAACAGAGCAGATGCTCAAAAAGCGCATAGATTCAGATAAGAAGATAATCGAGCGCCTTTCCGAGCGTGACCTTATCACAGGGCTTTACAACAGGCACACTTTCAAGGAAAAGGCCGCAAAATATATCGAGAACATAAACGACAGGCGCTGCTATGCCATAGTTTATTCGGATATAAACGACTTCTCATATGTCAACGAGAACTTCGGCTATGATGCGGGCAACCGTATGTTAAGCGACTTCGCAAAGGTCATAAGCGAGAGCGCAGAAATGGTTTACGCCTGCCGTATCTACTCGGATTTCTATACCGCACTCTATGCGGCAGATTCGAGAGATAAGCTGATAAAGGCCGTAAACAAGCGCAATCAGGAGTTTGCCGAGCTTCAGAAAGAGCACTACCCCGCCAGCGACATCAACGTATCGAGCGGTATGTACTTCATAACAGGCAAGGACACCGACATCACCATAGCTATGGACAATGCAAACCTTGCAAGGCGCAGCATAAAAGGCTCTGACGACGTGCTTTGCGGCATATACAGCGAGCGTATGAGAAAAGAGCGCCTGCGTGACCAGTCGATAGCAAGCGAGGTCAAGAACGCTATGGATCAGGGCATGATCGAGCTGTTCTTGCAGCCGAAATTCGACCTTGTGACACGGCAGATAATCGGCGCCGAAGCCCTCTCCCGCTGGAAAAACCACGACGGCAGCTACAAGATGCCCTATGAGTTCATACCCGTTTTAGAGCGTGTGGGGCTGATAATCGAGTTTGACTTCTTTATGTATGAGCAGGTGCTCAAAACCTACGTCAAGTGGAAAAACGAGGGCAGGCAGCTCTACCCCATAAGCGTGAACTTCTCACGAGTTCATTCGAGCAAGGAGAATTTTGTTGAGAGAGTAAACACGCTTGCCGACAGATACGGCGTTGACAAGGGGCTTATCGAGATTGAGATAACCGAAAGCGCTTTTGTTGAGGACGTAAACATTATGATGCGCTATATGAGCAAGCTGCGTGAATACGGCTTCAAGATAGACATTGACGATTTTGGCATAGGCTACTCGTCATTAAGCGTTCTGCTCAATGCGCCCGTTGATATCGTCAAGGTCGATAAGGTGTTTATCGACAACATCGCCACCAACCTGCTCGAACGTGAATACGTCAAGCAGATATGCAGGCTCATCGCCACCACCCACAAGGAGATAATCTTCGAGGGCGTCGAGACAGAGGAACAGGCGAATTTCCTTAGCGACATCGGCTATAAAATGGCGCAGGGCTGGCTTTTCGATAAGGCGATACCGATAAGCGAGTTTGAGGAGAAATATTTGTCTTAAAATAAAAAGAATCCCCCGATAAGACGGGTACGGGTATAGAATATTTATGACGATCACTGGGGAAAACCTTTCTGAAGAAAGGTTCTTCCCCAGACCCCTTTCCAAAGACTTTTATCT
>CADAGC010000119.1:0-2747 GCA_902787365.1 uncultured Ruminococcus sp.
GATCAATAGAACCGCCCAGCACCTTTTGGATAGCCTTTGCCGCCGCACATCGTGTGATGCCCGTCATTTCGATCTCGACACCGAACCGCCTCGTCTTGATACCTTCAAAGTTTCCTGCCATTGTTTCACCTCCGTCCTTTTAATATGTATCCAGGTTATTGCAACAAAAAAAGCCCGGACTCGGTGTTCTCACATTTCGTGAAAAGCACCAAATCCGGGCTTGAAAGTTTGTTAAAGATTTTTTGATTAATCTCCATTTCCGGGAGCCTTCAAATTTCATAAAATGGTAGTTTAGTTGATAATACTTGTATTTGTATGGGTTCAAATCCCGTCGGACTGCGTTTTTTTGTAAATGTCATCCTTGGTTAAGACATAGATATTTTGGACAAAGCAAGAGGCTCAAACGGCGTATCTACGCCATTTGAGCCCTTGTCATCTTTTTTGTTAACAGATGATGGTGACCCGTACGGGATTTGAACCCATGATGCCGCCGTGAAAGGGCGGAGTCTTAACCACTTGACCAACGGGCCATAATTTATGGGGCTAAATGGTAGCGGCAACTGGATTTGAACCGGTGACACCCTGGGTATGAACCAAGTGCTCTAGCCAACTGAGCTATGCCGCCATTTATGCCCCATAAACGACTATATTATTATACACTATAAAGTTTGATTTGTCAAGCGTTTTTTGAGCGCCTGACGAATTTTTTTGTACTTTGTAGGAACGTCTAAATTCTCGTCAAAAACTTTGGCGGCGACTTGTGCAAAATAACTTGAAAAGTTGAAGAAGATGTGATATAATTATTAAAATGATTTGTGAATTTGTGACGGATTTAAGAGGTGTGCTATGAAAAAACTCGCCCCCGAACAATGCGATAGCCTCATGAAAAGCGTGAGCCGCCACCCCTGCGGCTCGGTCTACCCGCTGTCGGTGCTTGAAAACAGACAGTCTGGCGAGGTCTTCGGCGACGGCGAATCGGCGCTGTTGTGGCACTATTGCGGCTTTGCCTACCTCTTTGGGCGCTGTGATGAGGCGTTTTTGGAGAGGGTCTATAGCGAATTCCTGATAGCCGAGGGGCTGCCAAGGCGCTTTGTGCTGTTCGTGCAGGAGGGGAGCGCCGAGCAGTTTTTTAAAAGCAAACAAGGTCTTTCGTTCGGCATACGCTATGGCTTTGAATATGCATCTTCGCCAGCCGAGCTGCCGACTGCGATGCCGGACGGCTGTCAACTGCAAAGCCTTGATGATAAACTCTTTGATACCCTTGACGGCCGTGTGACGCCCCGCTTCTCGTGGCGTGATAAAGAGCAGTTCGAGCAGGGAGGAGCGGGCTTTTGCGTAGTGTGTGACGGCACCCCTGCATCGTGGGCGTTCTCTGCCGCTGTAAGCTCTGATGAGGTGGATATCGGCGTAGAAACTACTGAGCACTACCGCCATAAAAGCCTTGCCGCCCTTGCGGCAGAGCAGATGATAGAATATACCCTTTTGCAGGGTAAGCGCCCCGTGTGGGCGTGCGATTCGGGCAATACCGCATCACGTAAACTTGCTGAAAAGCTCGGCTTCTCCGTGACGGCGCAGTATATAACTATAAGAAAAAACAATAATCACTAACCGAAAGCGAGGTAATAATTATGGCAGATAACCCTATCTACAAACTCACCTATGGCCTGTTCGTTGTGACGGCTAACGAAAACGGCAAGGATAACGGCTGTATCACCAATACAGTCGGGCAGGTGACGAGCGAGCCTAACCGTGTGAGCCTGACCGTCAATAAGGCAAACCTTACCCACGATATGATAATGAATACGGGTAAGTTTACGGCCTCTATCATCAGCCAGGAAGCTGACTTTGAGCTTATCAAGCGCTTCGGATTCCAGTCGGGCAGAGAGGCTGATAAGTTCGCAGGACTAAGCGATATCAAGCGTGTGTCAAACGGCACCCTCGCCGTTACTCAGGGCACTAATTCCTTTATAAGTGCTTCGGTCTGCCAGTCTATCGACCTCGGCACGCATACTATGTTTATAGCTGACGTGGGCGAAATGGCAATGCTGGGCGCTGCCCGCTCGGCTGACTATGCATACTACCTTGAAAATATCAAGCCTAAGCCCAAGCCCGTTGCGGTGACTGACGAGGGGCTGACCGTTTGGCGGTGTATCATCTGCGGCTATGAGTATGTGGGCGAGGAGCTGCCCGAGGACTTTGTCTGCCCGCTGTGTAAGCACCCCGCTTCCGACTTTGAGAAGATAGTCTACGAGCCGGGCGCAGTTCCCGCAGGCGTTGCGGGCGATGGCAGTATCATATGGCGCTGCACTATCTGCGGCTATGAGTATGTTGGTGATGAGCTGCCCGAAAACTTTATCTGCCCGATATGCGGTGTCGACTATCAGAACTTTGAGAAGAAGAAAAAATGACCCCTGCAAGGCGGAGGTAATCTTATGAAACGACTTACCACACTCATTCTCACCGCTATAGTACTGTTTTCACTCACGGCATTTCCTGCAAGCGCACAGATACTCGAAGCGTGCTACCATTGTAACGCCACGGGCAGTTTCAGCTGCTCGGTCTGCGGCAATAAGGGGCAGCTTGTCTGCGGCGAGTGTAATGGCAAAGGTCAGATAGTCTGCCCCGGCGAAGACGGCAGGGGCAAGTGCGACGGCGGCTACTATACCTGCCCCAGCTGCCGTGGCGACGGCAAAGAGCATGACGACCACGACGATATCGTAAGCGACAAATGCCCCAACTGCGGCGGC
>CADAGC010000119.1:2783-6764 GCA_902787365.1 uncultured Ruminococcus sp.
CGAATGCCGGATAGGCGACTGCAAGCTTGCAAGGCAGGCGGGCTATAAGTGCCCCTACTGCCTCGGCACAGGCTGGCTCGGCGGTGTAAATGACGGCGTTTCCAACGTGCCGCATGATGGCGATACAGTCAGAGACTTAAACGGCAAAGAGTCACGCTGGGGCACAGAGAAAGAAACTCAGCCCCCTGAAACGACCACAGTAAAGGAAACACAGCCCCCCGAGGAGACACAGTCTCCCAAGAAGAGCAAGCCCAAACAGACAGAGGCACCCAAGCAGGGAGACGGTGATGATGAAGTGCTCACGCAGCCGGTTGACGGCGGGCCGCTTGTCGAGTATAAGGGCGATGGCTTCAAGATCGAGTTTGATACGGGCGAGACTAAAGCGCCGTTTCTCAACAGCGATAAGAAAGAGGTCATAAATATCGTAAGCAGCATAAAGCCCGGGCATATGAGCAAGAAAGAGAAAAATCTGTTCACAGAAATGGCAAAGGCAAACGGCGCTTCCGATCTTGCGCAGGCACGCATATACCCGTTATATTTTGAGGGGCATATCAAGCTTGATCGAAATATCCGTGTGAGTATCGACATACCCGAAGGTGATCTTGAAGGCGGGTATGACCTTAACCTCTACCACATAAGGGAGGACGGCACTATCGAGTATCTCAAAGATGCGGAACTGACCGTTACTAACTACCCGGGTGCGTATATACGCTGCCTGACATTCAAGACTAAAGAGTTTTCAACTTTCTTCACAGCCAGAAAGGATCTTGACCTCAGCGAATTCTTAGACGCAAAGTCCGCCGAAGAGTTCAAGGCTGAAATGACAGCAACTACTGTCGTTACTACTATAAGATATGGAACCGATGCATCATCAGCAGCATCATCTGATGTACCGACCACAGAGAGCAAGCCCTCTGACGGTGACTTCACCCCTATGGCGATAGTGTTTGCACTCATAGCAGGCGGTGCCGTGATGCTGTTGGCGGTCATTGTGGTGGTTGTAAAGATTAGAAAGAAAAAGAAATAAGATTTTCCGCACGGCGTAACAGTCGTGCGGTTTTTATGATAGAATAAGTTAAAAAACCATTATTGCCTTTTTCGTTATAATATGGTATAATAGCTAAGACGATGAATATAAAGGAGAGCTATACCGATGATATATGATAACATCTTAGAGGCAATGGGGCATACCCCGATGATACGCTTAAACCGTATGAACAAGCAGGGTAATGCGCAGATACTTGTCAAGTTCGAGGGGCTTAATGTGGGCGGCTCGGTCAAGACGAGAACGGCTTACAATATGATAAAGAACGCCGAAAAGGAAGGGCTGATTAACAAGGACACCGTGATAGTCGAGCCTACCAGCGGCAATCAGGGAATAGGTTTGGCACTCGTGGGGGCTGTGCGTGGCTATAAGACGGTGATAATAATGCCCGACTCGGTCAGCGAGGAGAGGAGAAAGCTTGTGACCCACTACGGCGCCGAGGTCATTCTTATCCACGATGACGGGGATATCGGCAAGTGTATACAGAAATGCGTTGACACAGCTCTTGAAATGGCGGCGGCTGACCCGAACGTCTACGTGCCCCAGCAGTTTGAGAATATCAACAACATCTACGCCCATAAATACAACACCGCCCTTGAGATATTGGAGCAGACCGCCTGCAAGATAGACGGCTTCTGCTCAGGCATTGGCACGGGCGGAACTATCACGGGGATAGGGGAGACTTTAAGAAACCAGTACCCCGATATGGAGATTTGGGC
This sequence comes from uncultured Ruminococcus sp., assembly GCA_902787365.1. Lineage (GTDB taxonomy): Bacteria > Bacillota > Clostridia > Oscillospirales > Ruminococcaceae > NK3A76. Next base: position 4,548 of record CADAGC010000119.1, read on the forward strand.
AGTAGAGCCTGAGCACGCAGCGATTTTAGCAGGCGGCACAGTCGGCACTCACCTGCAAATGGGCATAGGCGACGGCATTATACCAAAGATACTCAATACCGAAATTTACGACCATATTCACATCGTCACAGACGATGACGCCATAACCACCGCCAAGCGCCTTGCTTCCGAAGAGGGGATAATGTGCGGCATATCAAGCGGCACGAATGTCGCCGCCGCACTTAAAATGGCAGAGAAGCTCGGCGAGGGCAAGACGGTGGTAACTATACTCCCCGACACGGCAGAGCGCTATTTCTCGACACCGCTGTTTGCGGATAAATAACAAGATGTAAGTCACAGGTGCTTTGTATGGAACAGTTTATATATACGATCTTACGCATTTATGCCGCTTTCGGGATTATTTCATACCCGATCATCGCCCTGCAATTGTTTTCATTGGTAAGAATGATAATGCTGATAAGAAAACACAGAAGCCTGAAAGCGAAAAACGAATATGACAAAAAACAAACAGCATTACTTGTCTGCTACTGTATACTGACTGCTTTTTTGTGGCTGCCGATCATCATTCTTCCGCTGTTAGCAGTCATAAATACAAAGACAAGATAAAAACAGACTTATATCATAAAACACAAGGAGCAAAAACATGAAACCAAAACTTCTCCCCCTGCTGCTGTCAGCGCTGCTGCTTGCGGGCTGCTCGAACAGCGGCTCGTCATCACAGAGCGAGAGCTCATCACAAAACGGAAGTGTAAGCTCATCACAGACCGAGAGCTCATCACAGGCACAGGTTGCTGATGCTGATAAGTACGAGCTCGGCGATGTTATGCCCGTGCTATCGATTCAGACGGTGAGCGATGACGCAGACGCCATAGACTTTGCCACAAAGCCCGTGGCACGCCACGTTGCACAAAGCATAGCAAGCTGGACACCCGGCTATAAAATACCCAAAGCCCCGTATTACGAGGCCTGCACAGTCACCCTTACCGACAAGGGCGGCAGCACGCTTCTTGACTCCGTCTCGGCGCAGGTCAAGGTGCGTGGCAACTGGACTACGATGTATAACAAAAAGCCCTACCGCATAAAGTTTGACGAAAAGCAGTCGATGCTCGGCCTTGCAGGCGGCAAGAAGTTCAAAAACTGGCTGCTGCTCGCAGAGTATAAAGACGGCTCGATGCTCAGAAACAAGTCAGCTCTCGCTATGGCTGACGAGATACTCGGCAAGGACGGGCTTTATGCGTCAGATGCGGCGTTTGTCGAGGTGACTATCAACGGCAATTACTTCGGCGTTTATCTGCTGTGCGAATATGCGCAGGCCAACAAGAACAGAATAAACATCACTAAGCCCAAAGAGGGCTACGAGGGCACGGATATAGGTTATTTCCTTGAATATGACGGATACTACTACACCGAGGAGGCGCTTAACTCCTTCAAGGTGGGCTATAACAATGATGCTAAGCTCACCCCCTATGACGGCAACGGCGGCAGCGGCAAAAAGCGCTCGCCACTAAGCGGCGGCGAGAATGATGTGGGCTTCTCTATCAAGAGCGATATCTACTCGCAGGCGCAGCATGACTTTATAGCAGGCTTTGTCGATAACGTCTATAACATCATGTACCACGCCGCATATGACAACAAGGCTTATGTCTTCAACGATGATTTCACCGAGATAAAGGAAACGGCCGACATCACCCCCGAAGAGGCTGTTCGGCGTGTGGTTGATGTTGATTCGCTTGCTGATATGTATATCATAAGTGAGCTTACCTGCGACGCTGATATCTACTGGTCGAGCTTCTTTATGTATGCTGATTTTGGCGAGGGCGGCAGTAAGAAACTCACCTTCGGCAACCCGTGGGATTTCGACTCAGCCCTCGGCAACAAAGACCGCTGCGAGGACGGCACGGGCTACTACGCTGCCAACGAGGTCTATGATGTGAACCACAATTATAAGTCTGTAAACCCCTGGCTGACCGTGCTTATGTATCAAAACTGGTACACCGATATCATCAAGGAAAAGTGGACGGCTGCCTACGACGACGGCGTTTTTGAGCGTGGCATAAAAATGGTGCAGGACGACGCTTCCGAGTACGCCGCCGCCTTTGAGCGCAACTACGAAAAGTGGGATAACATACGCAACAACGAAGCAGGCAACGAGCTTTGTGCAGCTGCCGCCGCCTGCCAGACCCAGGCCGAGTGCGCCGACTATCTTGCCGACTGGCT
>CADAGC010000120.1 GCA_902787365.1 uncultured Ruminococcus sp.
TAATGACGGCAGCGGAAATGTTTTTGATGATTATTTTGAAAAGGCAAGAGAGAAAGCAACAGTTATCGACCACCCGAGGAACTTCGGCAAGGGCGTTGCTCTGCGCACGGGGCTTACCTATATCTCGGCGCATTACACCTCGCCCTATGTGGTGGTGACGCTCGATGCAGACGGTCAGCACCTTGTGAGTGATGCAGTCAGTGTGTGCCAGAGAGCCGCAGAATGCCCCGATGCCCTTGTGTTAGGGTGCCGTGAGTTTGACGGCAAGGTGCCGCTTAAGAGCAAATTCGGCAACTCGGTCACACGGGTGGTTTACCGCCTTGCAACGGGCGTGGGCGTGTCTGATACGCAGACGGGTCTTCGGGCATTTTCTGACAGGCTGACAAAGCGTCTTCTTGCCATATCGGGCGACAGATACGAGTATGAGACTAATATGCTCATGGAGCTTGCCCGTGAAAGATTTCGCATTCTCGAAGTGCCCATAAAGACCGTCTATATCGACGATAATTCTTCGTCGCACTTTGACCCCATAAAGGATTCTGTCAAGATATATAAGGAGATTTTAAAATTCTCCGCTTCGTCGCTTGCAGGCTTCTTTGCTGACTATGCGGCGTTTCTGATACTGAGCCTTGTCAGCGGCTCGGTGATCTTTTCAAACATCACCGCAAGGCTTATCAGCTCGACACTCAATTTCAGCCTTAACCGCAGATTCGTCTTTGATTCCGATAAACCCCTTGCGGCGAGCGCCTTGCAGTATTTCACCCTTGCGGCGTTTATCCTCGCTATGAACACCGCCCTGCTGACCCTGCTCACAGCAAAGCTCGGCGTGAATGTGTTTATCGCAAAGATAATAGTCGAGTGCGTGATGTTCATATTCAGCTTTTTAGCACAGCGCACGGTGGTTTTCAAAAAGAAAGGGGAGAGGAAAAATGCCTGAAAAAAAGCGCAGGAGATTTCTCTTTGCGGCGGTTTATTCGTTGGTGGTGGCGGCGTTTACGGCCTATGTTATGCTTGATACATTCGTGCTTGAAAGCGTTGAGCAGACTGACGCCACCGCACAGAACACCTCGATGTTTGATGATATCGAGGTCAAAAAGCTGACCGCCGACAGCGATAGCTCACAGACAGAGCAAAGCAAAGCCACGCTGCAAAGCAACAAGCCCTCAAAGGGTAAGCGCTCACGCACAAAATCGACCGATGATACCTCCTCGCAGGCGGAAAATGAGCAGTCATCTACCGACACGGCGGCTTCATCATCAAACGGCACGGTCGGCTCATACAGCGACGAGAATATCGCCGTGACGATAAACGAATACTACGAAAACAGCACCAAGATATATGTGGCAGACGTAAGACTTAGCTCGGCGCAGTATCTTAAGACCGCTTTTGCGCAGGGGAAATACGGCAAAAACGTCAAGGCGACGACCAGCGACACCGCCAAGGAAAATGACGCTATCCTTGCCATAAACGGCGACTACTACGGCGCACGGGAAACAGGCTACGTCATCAGAAACGGCATAGCCTACCGCTCCACCGCTGAGAGCGACAGCGATATCCTGTGTATCTACGCAGACGGGCATTTCGATATAATATCCCCCGATGAAGCGAGCGCCGATGAGCTTGTTGACAAGGGCGTGTGGCAGGCGTTCACATTCGGCCCGGGGCTTGTTGATAATGGCGAGATAACAGTTTCGCAGGGGCAGGAGGTTGACCAGGCTATGGCTTCAAACCCTCGCACCGCCATAGGGCAGATTGACGAGCTGCATTATGTGTTCGTGGTGTCTGAGGGGCGCACGAGTGACAACGCAGGGCTTTCGCTCTATCAGCTGGCGCAGTTTATGAAAGCCCTCGGCTGCACCACGGCCTATAATCTCGACGGCGGCGGGTCATCAACCATGTATTTTGACGGCGAGGTCATCAATGACCCCACCGGCGGCGGCAGAGGCAGCAGCGGCGGAGAAAGGAAGGTGAGCGACATTGTATACCTCGGTTACTGACAAACGCTCATGCCTGCGCCATGCTATAGGCACGGGCGCAGGGGCAGCATTCACCGCACTTTTTGGCGGCGTGTATGAGCTGTATTCTCACAGCGTGTATTCCTACTTTATGATATATGCATTCGCACCATTAATGGCAGTATCGCTTATCTTCGTGTGGTGGGGCGGCTTTGCAAAGCGCCCGCCACGCAGGGCTGCGAGGAATCTTTTCACCGCCTGCGCTGCCACGGCGTCTGTGGGGCTTACAGCAGCAGGCGTGGTCGCCATATACGGCTCGACTAACAGACTGCTTATCTGCTATTGCTTCCTTACGGGTGTAACGTTTATAGCAGGGGTGGTCGCTCATATCATCGACAAAGAAGAGATCAAAGCATAATACAAAACGTCCGAGGGAGATCATCCTTCGGACGCTTTATGTTTATCCTATTCAATTGCTTTTAGCCGCCACTTGCCGCCTTTGTATCTGAGCAGCCCTACAGCTCCCGTGGCTATCCAGGTGATAGATGTGGTTATCCATATCCCTTTCCAGCTGATAAAGGGTATGCGTGTGAGTATCAGCGAAAAGCCTATCCTGCATATGACTTCGGTAAGGCCGTTTACCAGCGCATAGCCCGTGTCGCCCGTGCCGTTTAAAAAGCCTCTTGTGGTGTGGATAGAGCCAAGCGGCACATAGCAGCAGCCCGTCAGGATAAGGGCAAGTGCGCCTATCTTGATAGTCTGCTCGCCGCTTACGAAAATGCCCATGATGTTCTTGCCAAACAGCGTAAAGATTATAAACATCACGACTGCAAAGACCGAGGATATCTTAAGCGAGGCCTTTAAGCCCCTGACTGCACGCTCTTCCTTGCCTGCGCCTATGTTCTGCCCCGTGAATGCCGTGACTGCCGCACCTAAGCTTATAAACGGCTGCTGCACCAGCTGTTCTATGCGCATTGAGGCGGTGTATGCCGCCATGACCGTTTCATCAAAGCCGTTTGTCACACTCTGCAGAGCCACCATTGAAACAGACACAAGGCCGTTCTGCGCCGCTATGGGCAGGCCTGTTGTTACGCATTTTTTCATAAGCACGGGGTCGGTGTGAAGCTCATCTCGCTTCGGGCGAATGTCGGGGTTTGTCTTAAAGCAGTAGATGATGCAGCCCACCGCCGAAACGCCCTGCGAGAGAATAGTAGCAAGCGCTGCACCGCCCACGCCCGCCTTGAATACTATCACAAACAAAAGGTCAAGGCAAACGTTGAGCACAGTAGATACCGCAAGAAAAATCAGCGGCGTTTTTGAATCGCCCAGCGCCCGCATTACCGAGTTTATCCAGTTGTATGCCGCCACACATACCGTTCCTGCACAGGCTATGCGCATATAGGTCACAGAGCGTGAGAGCAGGTCGCCGGGCACACCTAAAGCGCCTAAGATAGGCCTTGCAAGCACCACCGCAGGCAGCGTGGCAATAAGCGCAAATATCAGCGTTATAACTGCCGAGTTGACGACTGCCGCCCTTACCCTGTCAAGCCGCCCCGAGCCGAAATACTGTGATATCAGCACCCCGGCACCTATCGACAGCCCTATGCAAAGCGTGTAAAACAGATATGTTATCGACCCCGTCGCCCCTACTGCCGCCAGCGAAGAATCGCCTAAGTATTTGCCGACTATCATCGTGTCGGCAACGTTATAGGTCTGCTGCAAAAGATTTCCCGCAAGCAGCGGCAGCGTGAAGCTGACTATGCAGCCTGTTTCGCTGCCCTGCGTCATTATCCTGCTTTTTGACATTTATCTTCCTCCAAATGAATTTACCAGAATTAATTATAGTACATCTTCGCAGGAATGTCAATCTCAAATAATGCGCCGACTATTAAGGCAATACCGCACGACCATTGTATGTCAGATGCGCTGACAAATTTTTCGTCAGATTGCCTATATCCGCCGCAGTTTTACTGGCGTAAGACAAGGT
>CADAGC010000121.1 GCA_902787365.1 uncultured Ruminococcus sp.
CTGCGGCGGATATAGGCAATCTGACGAAAAATTTGTCGGTCTCAGCGTAGCTGAGACCACGTATACTGACATACAATGGTCGTGCGGTATTGCCTTAACCTTTAATAACATATACGCCCCGAGACTTCTCAGGGTGTGTTTTTTGCTTGACAATATGTGGCTTTTATGCTATAATATTTAATGGTATTTTATTACCATGGGATAAGTAGTACGTTTTATTGTACGTTAACGCATATTGATATATTGATCAAACTAATCGGAGGGATAAGTTATGTGTGGTATAGTAGGCTTCAGCGGTAAGCGTCAGGCAGCACCCGTGCTTCTTGACGGGCTTGAAAAGCTTGAATACAGAGGCTATGACTCGGCAGGTATCGCAGTTCGTGACGGCGATGCAGAGGTAGTGCTTGTTAAGGCCAAGGGCAGGCTTCAAGTTTTAAAGGAAAAGACTGATTTCGGCAAGGCAATAAAGGGCTCAATAGGTATAGGCCATACAAGGTGGGCGACCCACGGCGAGCCCAGCGAGATAAACGCTCACCCCCATATGAGCGACGACGGCAACGTAACAGCTGTTCACAACGGTATCATCGAGAACTATCAGGAGCTTAAGGAAAAGCTCATAAGAAAGGGCTACAGCTTCTATTCGCAGACTGATACAGAGGTAGTTACAAAGCTTATAGACTACTACTACAAGAAATACGGCATGGGGCCTGTTGATGCTATAGCTAAGACTATGGTGAGAGTAAGGGGTTCGTATGCTTTGGCGATAATGTTCAAGGATCACCCCGGTGAGATATGGGCAGCACGTAAGGACAGCCCCATGATCATAGGCGTTGCAGACGGCGAGAGCTATGTGGCTTCTGACGTTCCTGCTATACTTAAGTATACAAGAAGCGTTTACTATATAGGAGACCTTGAAATCGCTAAGCTTTCCTGCGGCGATGTTACTTTCTACAACCTCGACGGTGATGAAGTGACAAAAGAGCCTACCGAGATAACATGGGACGCTGAGAGCGCAGAAAAGGGCGGCTATGAGCATTTCATGATGAAGGAGATACACGAACAGCCCAAGGCTATCGCTGACACTATCAATTCGGTAGTTAAGGACGGCGTGATTGACCTCTCGAACGTAGGCCTTTCTGATGAGGATATAAAGAGCATTTCGCAGATATACATCGTTGCCTGTGGCTCGGCTTATCACACGGGCGTGGCTTCGCAGTATGTTATTGAAGACCTTGCAAAGATACCCGTAAGAGTTGAGCTTGCAAGTGAGTTCAGATACCGCAAGCCGCTGCTTGACAAGAACGGCCTTGTTATAATAGTATCTCAGTCGGGTGAGACTGCCGACAGTAAGGCAGCCCTCAATCTCGCAAAGGAAATGGGCATAAAGACCCTCGGCATAGTTAACGTTGTAGGCAGCTTTATCGCTCGTGAGGCTGACTCCTGCTTCTACACACTTGCAGGCCCCGAGATAGCCGTAGCTACCACAAAGGCTTACAGCTGCCAGCTTATTGCGGGTTATCTGCTTGCTATACAGTTTGCAAAGATAAGAGGTACTATCGACGACGAGAAGTACAGCTACTATATAGAAGAGCTTAAGAGCATTCCCGATAAGATAGCAAAGGTGCTTGAAGATAAGGAAAGGCTCCAGTGGTTCGCATCAAAGTATGCAGGCGCTAAGGACGTATTCTTCATCGGCCGTGGCATAGACTATGCTGTAAGCATGGAGGGCAGCCTTAAGCTTAAGGAGATCTCCTATATCCACTCGGAAGCATATGCTGCCGGTGAGTTAAAGCACGGCACTATATCCCTTATCGAGGACGGCACGCTGGTAATAGGCATACTCACCCAGTCAGACCTTTACGAAAAGACTGTCAGCAACATGGTAGAGTGCAAGAGCCGTGGCGCATATCTGTGCGGCCTTACTTTCTACGGCAAGTATGAGATAGAGGACAGCTGCAACTTTGTCACCTACGTTCCCAAGGTTGATGAGCACTTTGCGGCATCGCTCGCTGTAGTTCCGCTTCAGCTTATAGGCTACTATGTATCTGTAGCCCGTGGCCTTGATGTTGACAAGCCCAGAAACCTTGCAAAGAGCGTAACAGTTGAATAATATGATGATTCTCTCCCTGCCCGATTTCGGGCGGGGAGATGTGCGTTTGGGCATATTCCTATATTTTGCTGTAAAACGTCCGATAATTTCCACAGGAAAATTGCGGCAGGTGGTTGACTAATGACAAATAATGTTGTATAATTATATAGAATAGACGTATTATGCAGCATTGGAGGTCGGGCGTATGACAAAAAGAACAGTAGGTGTGTGCTTTTCGGGCACGGGCGAGGAATATCAGCTTAAGATAATAGATTCACTGATGAAATATGCAGGCTCACTTGATATACGCCTGATGTTTTTTGCCTGCCTTGATAACAGATACGGCAGCAACCTGCATGATGAGGGCGAATACAGCATTTTCAAGCTGATAAACTACGACAAGCTTGACGGGCTTATCATTATGAGCGAGACTATAAAAGACCAGTCGGTGCTTAGTACTATTATAAGAGAAGCAAAGGCGCATAATGTTCCCGCAGTATGCTTTGACAAGCCGCTTGACGGGGCTTTGTGCAATATCGTCTTTGATGACTGCGGCGCAGTTGAAAGCATCACCGAGCATCTGATAACCGTTCACGGCTGCAAAAAGATAAACTTCCTTGAAGGCTACCGTGGGCAGATAGTTTCAGACAGGCGGCTCGCATCTTACAGAAGCGCCCTTTTGAAAAACGGCATAGCCTTTGAGCCTGAGAGAACTGCTGAAGGCGGCTGGTGGGCAGGTGCTGCCAAAAAGGCAGTAAACAAGTGGCTCGAAGACGGAATGGTGTTTGATGCCATTGTATGCGCTAATGATAATATGGCTATGGCGGCGGCAGATGAGCTGTTCGACCACGGCCTGCGTGTGCCCGAAGATGTTAAGGTAACGGGCATTGATGCACTTATCGCCGCAGAATGCTTTATACCGAAGATAACAACAGCACGCTTTAAGCACGCAGAGGGCATAAACTGCTGTATAGATATACTGCGTGATTCGTGGGCAGGCAAGCAGGTGCCCGAGCAGATGACATTCGGCAACGATATGGTGTTTGCAGAGTCCTGCGGGTGCGGGTGCGACGGCCTTGTAAAGAGCAGGATAAACGGGCGTGCCTTTGATCTGGGCGAAAAGCTTGAAATACTCAACATCTTTGACAAGCACATGATACGCTTTTCAAACAATGTCACCTCGGCTGGCTCGTTTGAGGGCTCTTTGAATATAATGGCGTTTTACTGTAACCGTGCATGGTGCAAAGAGATGTGGATATGCGTTAGCAAAGGCTTTTTTGAGTCGACTCAGATGAATACAGAGTTCACTGATGAAATGGAACTTGTCATCTTCAAGGATATGTTCACTTCTGAAAGAAAACACGATTATTTCCCTACTCGTGAGCTTTTGCCTGATTTTGACAGATGCATAGATGACAATAAGACTATTCTGTTTATTCCGCTGCATATCAAAAATGCGCATATAGGCTATATCGCCAGGGAGATCATGTCGATGGCTGCTGTTGATGAGTGGTACACATTCTCTATGAATATCAGCAGTATGTTTGATGTTATAAGAAACCAGCAGCATTTGCGTATCGCCAACGAGCAGCTTGAAAACCTGTATATACACGATCAGATGACGGGCGCTTACAACAGGCGTGGCTTCTTCCGTGAGATGAGCAGGCGCTTTGCCGGCAGGCAGGGGGTTGACCTTATGGTTGTATCTGCCGACCTTGACGGCCTTAAGGAGATAAACGACAAATACGGCCACACCGAGGGCGACAAGG
>CADAGC010000122.1 GCA_902787365.1 uncultured Ruminococcus sp.
CGCTCCCCGTGGATACAGAAGCGGTGATGAATGCTCAAATACCTGCACGACTTTGTGTATAGCCGACTGCTGCTGCGAGATGCTGGGCGGCGACCTTATACCCTGCTGCTGAGTTATGAAAGATAAGGCTTTTGAGGTCTCGCTTTGCGGTGTTACAAGTGCGCTTGCCTTGCTTATAATGTTTATGAGCGGCATTTTCCCGATGCTTGACTATGCGCTGCCTATGTATGCAGGCTTTACAATGGTTGTGGTAATAGTTGAGGCAAACCGCAAGTGGGCACTTATGACGTATATATCGGTAAGCATACTGTGCTTGTTTTTAACGCCGAATTATCAGGCGAGTTTTCTGTTTATCCTGTTTATGGGCTACTACCCGATACTTCGCTATTCGCTTGAAAAAATAGCCTTTATGCCCCTCAGGTGGCTTATCAAATTCTTAGTATATAATATTGCTATCATCATATACTATAATGTTTTTACCAAGCTTTTCACGGGCGTTGATTTTACAGAAGACCTCGGCTGGCTGGGGGAGTATTCGGTTTATGCTATGTGGGGCTTTGCCAATGTGCTGTTTTTACTTTACGACTATCTTCTCGGCGAGCTTACAAGGATATATATGGATTGGTTTCGTAAAAAGATAATCGGGAGAAAATAAAATGGACAGAGAAGAAAAGATAGCAAGGCGAAGATGGATCGTCAGAATAGTAAGCCTGTTTATTTTCCTTGGGATAATAGGCTTTATTACCGTGCTCGTCTTCCCTTATGTCAAGGATATGAAGTCTGCCTCGGGCAGAGAGCAGATAATTGAAATGTTTGATCGCTTTGACACTTTCTGGAGCGTGGTGCTTTTCATTATTATCCAGGCGGTGCAGGTGATTATAGCCGTCATACCGCCCATACAGATAGTCGGCGGAATGATGTTCGGCTGGCTTTTCGGGGCGATTTTCTCCTTTGCGGGCATAATGCTGGGAACGCTTGCGATATTTATGCTTGTGCGCTTTCTCGGCAGGCCGCTTGTTGAAGCATTCGTATCTAACAAGCATCTTGAAAAATTCGGCTTTCTTCAGGATGAGGAAAAGCTTTTAAAAGTGCTCATAATCCTCTATATCATTCCCGGTGTACCAAAAGACGTGCTCTCGTATATAGTGCCGCTTACAAAGGTAGATAAGCGTGATTTCTTTATGTTCGTCATGCCGTTTCGCCTGCCTGCGGTCATAATGTCTACTGTATTAGGGCAGAGCATAATGACGGGCAGCTATGTGCTTGCTTTTGTTATGGTCGGGGTGTTTATAGTAATAGCCGTGCTCGGCTTTATATTCAGAGATAAGATAATCTCGGGCTTTCGGTCAAGAAAGCACCATACAGAAAAATGATCAGCGGTGGGCAAAGCCTGCCGCTTTTTGTTATATCTGCTTGACAAATACCCTATTTTTTGTTATACTGATTATATAATATTTCCCTTGAAAGGGGAGAACGGAGGAATAAAAATGGCAAACTTCAAAATAACCGATGCTGTGACCTATGTGGGCGTTGATGATAAGGATATTGACCTTTTCGAGGGTCAGTACGATGTGCCTAATGGCATGGCATATAACTCATATATAATATTTGATGAAAAGATAGCCGTAATGGATACGGTAGATGCTTCAAAGACCGATGAATGGCTTGCAAATGTCGAGGCCGCTCTTGACGGCAAAAGCCCCGACTACCTCGTTGTTCAGCACGTTGAGCCTGACCATTCGGGCAGCTTTATGGCACTTTATAACAAATACCCCGATATGAAGATAGTGGGCAATAACAAGACCTTTATGTTCCTTTCACAGTTTTTCGAGGGGCTTGACCTCGGCGAGCGTAAGGTAGAGGTCAAGGACGGCGACGAGCTGAGCCTTGGCTCGCATACACTTAAGTTCATATTCGCCGCTATGATACATTGGCCTGAGGTTATGGTGACATTCGAGTCGAAAGAGGGGATACTCTTTGCGGCTGATGCATTCGGCAAGTTCGGCACTCTTGACACCGACGAAGACTGGGCGTGCGAGGCAAGAAGATATTATTTCAATATCGTTGGCAAATACGGCCTGCAGGTGCAGGGGCTTCTCAAAAAGGCAGCGGCGCTCGACATTAAGAAAATACTCCCGCTTCACGGCCCTATACTTACCGAAAACCTCGGCTATTATATCGACAAGTATAACACATGGTCATCATACACCCCCGAAGATAAGGGCATAACGATTGCGTATGCTTCCATTCACGGAAACACCGCAAAGGCTGCAAAGGAATTTGCGCAGATGCTTGAAGCAAAGGGCGCTGAAAAGGTATCGCTCTTTGATCTTTCAAGAGATGATGTTGCTGAGGCAGTTGAGGACGCTTTCAGATATGACAGGCTTGTGCTCATGTCATCATCTTATGATTCGGGCGTGTTCCCTGCTATGGAGTATTTCCTCATCAAGCTAAAAGCCAAGACCTACCGCAAGAGAACTATCGCCATAGTTGAGAACGGCTCTTGGGCGCCTTCGGCGGGCAGGGTCATCAAGTCATATGTTGAGGGCTTCAAGGATATAGACCTTATCGAGCCTATGGTGACGATACGCTCATCACTTGACAGCAGAACAAGAGCACAGCTTTCCGAGCTTGCGGATAAGCTTGTTAATAAGTAAAAATACGACGGCATATCTGTGTTAGCAGATTTGCCGTCTTTTGTTATTGTTTTATAGTTTTTGTGGGAAACGTATTGACAATTTTGTTATAATGTGATAAAATATAATAGATAGTATACTGGATATAATTGTATGTGGAGGGCGCATAAATGTATATTGACGAAAACTCGGGTAAGAAATACAAAATAATAGGTATATGCGCTTGCGGTATCCAGGAGGAGATCGTACACGATATCGTCAAGAGCATATGCAGGCGTGCCGAAAAAAGCGGCTTTAAGGTGCTTCTTTTTTCGACATTTGTAATCTTTCAACAAGGGCGACTTCGAGCATTTTCTGCCTTATCAATACAGGGCTGCTCGATGCTCTTATAGTTCTGCCCGAATCTATCAAATCTGACAGAGTTACAAATAAGATAATAAGCGATGCAAAGGCGCTCGATATCCCCGTTATCAGTATTGACAGAGAGATAGAGGGCTGCACGAGCATATTGTTTGACTATGTAAACACCTTTGAGCGAATAGTGCGCCATATCGTTGAGGAGCACAAATGCACAAGGGTCAATTTTGTTGCGGGCTTTAAGGGTAATTCTTTCTCTGAGGAGAGAGTTGATGTTTTTAAAAAGGTCCTTGCCGAAAACAATATTGAATTTGATGAAGAAAGACTCGGCTACGGTGATTTCTGGACGGAGCCTACTCAAAGGGTGGTCGAGGGATTTCTGGCGTCTGATAAAGAGCTGCCCGAGGCAATAATATGCTGTAATGACATTATGGCGATAGCAACTGTGCAGGTGTTAAGAAAGCACGGCATAAGAGTTCCCGAGGATATTCTGGTAACTGGCTTTGACGGGATAACTCTGCAAAAATACTATGTGCCGCACATAACAACAGCCTCGCCCGATATAGATATGGTGGGCATAAAGGCTCTTGAGATAATAATATCTGCACTCAGAGGAAACAGAACAGTCAGCAAGGAGATAATTCCATATAAGTTTGAGCTTGCTGAGAGCTGTGGGTGCAATAATTATTCGGGCGGTATAGCAGGCGACAAGATAATCGAGCTTTATGATATGACGACCGTTTATGACGGGCACGAAAAGAATATGTTCAGCTATCTTTCAAAAGCTGTTGAATGTAAGGATATCAACGATATCACCGAACTTATGGTATCCTTTGCCGACTATCACTATACCTGGTGCTGTATCAATTCGGATTTTCTGACTACCAGAAAAGACCCTGTGCTTTGCTATGAGCATTTTACTACGAGAATGGTCATTCTTGCTGAGATGAACGGAATGAATAAGCGTGAGGAGCAGTCGCAGTTCCCTGTGAATGAGCTTCTGCCGGAACTTGGCTACGCACTTGAACTGCATAATTCTATAATGTTTTCACCTATGCACTTTTTAGGTGAGGTAATAGGCTATATGGCTGTTGATTTTGATGATGATTCACTCAATATCAAGAATGTGCACAGATTCATCAGCAATACCAACCAGATACTTGAGACCTATAAGAGCCGTGTAAACCTTGAGCACGCCAACGAGGTGCTTGAGGAAATGCACATTCGTGACTCGCTAACGGGCATTTTCAACAGGCGTGGCTTTTATAAGTATTCCATGCAGATGATAAAGAAAAGCCATATTCGCCGCAAGAATGTCATAATCTATTCGATAGATATGGACGGACTTAAATTTATCAACGACACTTTCGGCCATAGCGAAGGCGACAAGGCTATCAAGGCAATATCCGACACCCTTGTTAAGTGTGCAGGGGAGGAGGGCATCTGCGCAAGATTCGGTGGTGATGAGTTTGCCGTGCTTATAAAGGCAAATGAGCCTTATGGCGGTGATGATTTTATTGCGCTTATTGAAGCCGAGCTTGATAAATGCAACACAAACGGGCGCTTCCCTTATAAGATAGCTATGAGCTGCGGCTATGAGGTGATATATTTCGACGGCGATGACAGTATTGACGAGGCACTTCGTAAGGCTGATATAAAGATGTATAAGACCAAGCGCCTTAAAAAGACAAAGCCTGCAACTGTTGAGACCCGCTCGCCTATGCAGGATAACTACCGCAACCGCCTTACACAGCTTTTGCTCAATGACAGCAGCGAGATTTATTTTTACATCAACTATGCTGCCAATACGTGGGTTACTGCGTCTAACAGCTATCTTCTCCCTGCTATGAATTCATCGGAGTTTGACCCGATAAACGCTCTGCTCAAAAGCGGCAGGATAGCGGCAGAGGATACCGAGAACTACAATCTGTTTTTGCGCAGTATAATGAAAGGTGTAAGCGAGGGCACGGAGGATACCAAGCTTATAGTAAGCTTCAGGATAAGAAACGAGCTTCAGGACGACTGGTATAAAATGAGCGTGCTGCTGATAAAGAGCGAAAGGCGCATAACCGAGGTGGTCGGCCGTGTGCATAAGCTTACAGAGCGTGAGGCAATGGAGCGCCGCATAGTCAGCAGCTTTGCAAGCGACGGCGAGCCGCTTATCGTTGAAAAGGCTTTTACACAAAGGCTTCTTAAAAATGATGACAAGCTTGCGCTCGTGCAGTTTGATATTGCAAAATTCAAGGTTGTAAATGAGGTTTACGGTGTTGAAGCGGGCGACGAGATACTTGGCTTTATCACATCATCTCTTTCAAGCTTCTGCAACGAAGATGAGCCGTATGTAAGGCTTAGCGCTGATGTTTTTATGCTGCTGATAAAGTATACCGATAAGTCTGATATCATTGATTCTATTCGCAGGCTCGAAGCGGGCATCAAAGATTATAAGGGGATGAAGTATTCCTTTATCTTTGGCGTATATATGGTGTCTGACAGAGAGCAGCCGCTGAGATATATGATAGACTGTGCAACTATTGCAAGAAGCTCTGTCAAGGGTAATGCGATAGACAATATAGGCTTCTACAACGAGGAGCTGAAGCGCTCTATAATGCTGCGTAAGTCTATTGAGGATAATATGCACGCATCGCTTGAAAAGGGACATTTCAAGATGTACCTACAGCCCAAGTATGACATTACGACCAATAAGATAATAGGCTCTGAAGCGCTTATAAGGTGGGAGCAGGAGGACGGCTCGCTCATGCAGCCGAATGATTTCATCCCCATATTCGAGCAAAACGGTTTTATCGTCAAGATAGATGAGTATATGTGGGAACAGGCCTGCATTAATATCAGCAAGCGCCTTAAGGCGGGCAAGCATACTGTTCCGATATCTGTAAATGTTTCAAGGCTGCATCTGTCTGATAATGAATACCTTGTAAAGCTAAACAGTCTTTGCGAGCACTATGGTATAGACAAGAAATACATCGAGCTTGAAATAACAGAAACTATCGAGAATGTCAATTCCAACGAAGCTATCAAGGCGGCCAAGGCTGAGGGCTACAAGCTGCTTATGGACGACTTCGGTTCGGGTTATTCATCGCTTGGAACGCTAAAGAGCACACCCTTTGATGTGCTTAAGATAGATACCAAGTTCCTTTCAAGCTCTATGACGAGCGAGCGAGGCAAGAAGATAATCGAGCACATAATATCAATGTCCAAGGATATTCACCTTGAGGTAATCGCCGAGGGCGTTGAAACGCAGGAGCAGGCAGAGTTCCTTAAGAAGTGCGGCTGTGATGCGGCGCAGGGATTCTATTATTCAAGGCCTGTTCCGCCCGAGGTGCTGGGTGCTATGCTCGAGAGCGAATACAGCGTTATTTGGGAGTAAAGCTAATGGAAACAAATTTCAGAATGACTTTTGATGTCGGCTATGATCAGGCAGACACTCTTATACAGATACGTCAGCTTGAAGCACGCAAGCAGCTTCTTGAAGCGGCGATAGAGGATAAGGCGGCAGGCAGGGCTTATGATATGCTGCTGCTTCAGCCTGTGTTTTTCCCACCCATAAAAAAATGCAAGCCTGGGTTTGATAAAGCTCAAGTCGATGAGTGCATAGCTTCGCTGAAGCAGGAGGTAAAAATGCTTGAACTTAGGCTGATAGGGTAGTGATTGAAGAGCTATAAAGCATTATAAAAGACCTGTCACGATTTTGAACTGCCCCACATTGTGCGTACAGCACAAAAAAGCCCCTATGGTAAATAAAAATTAAGCAACGAACTGGCTTCGCAATTCAAGCGGAGTCAGT
>CADAGC010000123.1 GCA_902787365.1 uncultured Ruminococcus sp.
GGAGCTGTCAGATAGACGTGGTATAAGAAACTGCGGAGGTGTGAGATGTATACTTTTGATGCTGAAAAAACTAAAAATGAATGCGTAGAGTGGATACGTGATTTCTTTGAAAACAACGGTAAGGGCTGCAATGCCGTGATAGGTATTTCAGGCGGCAAGGACAGCTCGGTCGTTGCGGCACTTTGTGTGGAGGCGCTCGGCAAGGAGAGAGTTATCGGCGTGCTGATGCCAAACGGCGAACAGGCTGATATCGACATGGCAAAACTGCTTGTAACGCACCTCGGCATACGCCATTATATAGTGAATATCAAGGACGCTTTTGACGGAGTGGTTGGGAGTATACCGTTTGATTTATCCGAGCAGAGCAGAGTCAATCTTGCGCCGAGGATAAGAATGACCACTTTATATGCAGTATCGCAGAGCCACAACGGCAGAGTAGCCAACACCTGCAATCTGTCGGAGGATTGGGTGGGGTATTCTACACGCTACGGCGACAGCGTGGGCGACTTTTCTCCCTGCTCACATCTTACGGTGCAGGAGGTAAAAGCAATAGGGCGGCTGCTGGGTCTGCCCGATGAACTGGTTGACAAGGTGCCTATCGATGGGCTTTGCGGAAAGACCGATGAAGACAATCTCGGCTTTACCTATGCAGAGCTTGACCGATATATCCGTGAGGGTGTTATTGACGATCAAGCCAAAAAGGAAAAAATTGACCGTATGCACAGGATAAATGCTTTCAAGCTTATGCTGATGCCTGCGTTTGACCCGATAATATAAACAGATATGAATGGAGCTGATTAAAATGAAACTTGAGCCTATCGTTGTGTCGCTGCTTGACACAGACCTTTACAAATTCAATATGGATCAGGTGATATTTCACAAGCACACAGACCTTTGCGGGCAGTATTATTTCAAGTGCCGCAATAAAGATGTTGTTTTCACGCCCGAAATGGTCGAGGAGATAAAAGCGCAGGTCGATCACCTGTGCACGCTGAGGTTCAAAAAAGAGGAGCTTGATTATCTTCGCTCTATAAGATTTATCAAGAATGATTATGTTGAGTTCCTGAGACTTTGGCGGCCCATTCGTGATTATGTTTCGATAGACCTTACTGCTGACGGCGAGCTTTCGATCATCGTTGACGGGCCGCTGTTCTCGGCTATGCAGTTTGAGATATATCTTCTGGAGATAATCAACGAAGTCTACTTCCGTATGGCTTTTGATTATGACAAGCTGCTCAGTTCTGCTCAGGAGCGCCTTGATAAAAAGATAAAAGCGATGAACGACGGCACTTATACATTCAAGTTTGCCGAGTTCGGCTGCCGCCGCCGTCTGTCCCGTGAATGGGAGGACGTGGTCGTCCGCCGTTTCGTCACAGAAACAAAAAACTGCGTGGGCACATCGAATGTTTATCTCGCAATGAAATACAATGTTACGCCGATTGGCACGTATGCTCACGAGTTCGTTCAGATGTATCAGGGCATAGATTCGATACCTCTTGCATACACAAACCACTACGCCATGAAGGACTGGTATTCGGAGTATGACGGTGATAACGGTACAGCGCTTACAGATACGATAACGACAGATCTGTTCCTGCTCGACTTCAACCGTTCAATGGTCAACAACTACACCGGTGTGCGCCACGACAGCGGCGACCCTTATGCATGGGGCGATAAGATGATATCGCACTACAAGAAGTTCGGCGTTGACCCGAAAACCAAGCTGCTGCTGTTCAGCGACAGCCTTGATTTTGACCGTGCGCAAAAGCTCTACGACTATTTCTGCGACAAGACCAAGGTGTCATTCGGCATAGGCACATTCGTATCAAACGACACCTGTGAAACGGCGCTGAATATCGTCATCAAGCTGCAATATGTCAACGGCAGACCTGTCGCCAAGCTCTCTGACTCGCCCGGCAAGGCGATGTGCCGTGATGAGGAGTATCTTGAATACCTCAAAAGGTCGGTAGAGTTCAGGCTGGGCAGGGAGAAATGATTTGAGCTTTTGCTGACTGTCACCGGCAGGCATAAGACCGGCTGCGAATTGACTTTTCCTTGCCGGTAATGCATAATATCATCAGGGCGGTGCGCCTGCCTGTATCACCTTAAAGATTGGGAGTGTGCCATATGACCGAAACGCTGTTTGAATATGACCATATCCTGATGCGCTCGCAGTACCGCACTCCCGATATACACACGCATCTGGCTGTACACCTGATAGTCGGGCTTGGCGCTATGCTGCATTGCAGGGTGAGGGATAGCAGCTTTGATGCGAAAGCTGTTATTATCGCTTCAGATGCTAAGCATACTGTTTATTCCGATTCGGGCGAGATGCTTGTGTTCTTGTTTGACCCTGCAAGCCGTTATGCAGGTGAGCTAAAACGCCTTTATCTGCACGCAGACAGCTTCACCTGCCTTGATGAAGAAAAGGTGCAGAATATAAATGACCTATGGCAGCACAGAGGCAGCCTTGCAGATGCCGATAAAGCGATACTCGAATGCCTTGGCCTTGGGGGAGAGAATAATCTGCAGCTTGATCCAAGAGTTGCAAAGGCGCTTAAAATCCTCAAAAAAATGGACGAAGTGCCGCAGGACGCTGTGGGGTATCTCTGCGAGAGGGTGTTTCTCTCAAAAAGCCGCCTGTCGCATCTGTTCAAGCAAAACCTCGGCATATCCCTTTCACGCTATCTTGCGTGGGAGAAAATGCGTAAGGGCTTTATACATTTCAGAAAATACGGCAGCATAACCGATGCCGCACTTATGGCTGGCTTTGACTCTCCGTCGCACTTCGCTGCCACCTGCAAGAGAATGTTCGGCTTGTCATTCTCGGAATACACCAAAAGTTAGCAGCTATTTGAAAGTAATTGATATAAAAAAGTGTTATCCTTATCATAGTAAAATATGATAAGGAGCTTTTTTATGGAAAAATATGATGTAAGTAAGTCTGAGGCATTTACCCTTATGGTCGAAAAGGTCAAGCAGCGCCCCCCGCTATGAGACGAAGAACTACTATTCTGAATTTTTTTTAAGGATAATGCACCCATTCGTGGATTTGAGGGGTATTACTTATGAAGCGGCAAATAACGCCATAAACTAAGGAGGAATTTACAATGCCTAAGTCAAAGGAACAGATAATAAAGGAAACCAAGGAACAGTTCAGAGCCCTGTATGAAACAGGCAATATTTCGGATATGATAGACCTTATCGAGGATATCGAGGAGGAGCAGCTTACCAGTAATGCATTGGGGCAGCCTGATAAAACGAAAAGCGATGCTATGAGAGAATTCTTCTCAGAATTGTTCAGAGAAAAGGATATTGACAAGACTTCCACTTTCCATGTAGAACTGACAAAAGAAATGGCAAAGCGCAAGATTCATTATATTGTACAGACAGGCGCTGTGTTGGAAGAGTATGAGGAAAAGATAAAGAATAAGGAGATACCCGACACAGAAGAGTATGCTGATGACCCTGAGCACGTTACTCGTATAGCAGGTATCGCAACTACGGGCTCAAAGGCTTTCAATAAGATAAAGCAGCTTGATTTTGCTTCCAACACCATAAATTCATGTATGCCTGTAGAGGGCTGGTATGTCGATAAGTTTTATGAAAAGAGCAATCAAGTTGATTTTGATCAGCTGAATCGGGACGAGTATAACAAGCATACCGAATTATCTGAGGAAACAAGGAATAAATATAATAAGCAACTTGATTACAGATCCGGTGACGAACACCTGTATTATATCGAAAATGATAAAAAAATGACATACGTCACCTACGGTTATGCTGTTGACGGCTCGCCAATGTTTTCAAAGGTCCCCGAGCATATAAACAAGATAACCA
>CADAGC010000124.1 GCA_902787365.1 uncultured Ruminococcus sp.
TCCTGCGAAGCGGTATACTCTGCGGCAAAGGCTGGCATAATAGGCTTTACAAAAGCCCTCGGCAAAGAGCTTGCGCCCTCCGGCGTGCGGGTCAACTGCATATCGCCGGGCTTTATTGACACCAAGATGAACGCAGACCTTTCGGCGGAGGACAAAAAGGCATTTCTTGACGACGTGCCGATGATGCGTGCAGGCACGGCAGAAGAAGTCGCAAACGTGGCGGCGTTCCTCGTTTCCGACGCTGCATCATACATCACCGCACAGAACATCAGCGTAAACGGCGGAATGTAGCCGCTATATATAAGAAGTAAGAATAATAGAGCTGACACCGGGGCTTTGCCCCCATCAGGAATACGGAGGCGAATTATTGAAAGACATAAAGAAACGCACCTTTCAGATAATTTCAATAGGGCAGAGGGGCGATCTGCCGAGCAAGGTGTTCGACATCACAATAACCCTTACCATACTTGCAAATATTGCAGCCATGCTGCTTGGCACCTTTGAGGAGTTTAACGGCTATTCGCAGGCATTCAAGCTCACAGAGCTTGTCACCGTCTTTATATTCGCAATAGAATATATTCTTCGGATATGGACGGCGGATCTTTTATACCCGAAGCTATCCCCCGCAAAGGCAAAGCTGAGATTCTTAGTATCATTCGACGGCGTGGTTGACCTGCTGACGATAATGCCGTTTGTGTATCTTTCGGGCTTTATTGTTTTCAGGATACTGCGTGTGGCCAGAATATTCCACCTATTCAGGATAAACACGGGCAGCGATTCGTTTGCAGTTATAGTAAGCGTAATAATCGAGAAGAAAAATCAGATATTCTCATCGCTTTTCATAATCATAGTGCTTATGATAGCTTCATCTCTCGGCATATATTCGGCCGAGCACGAAGCACAGCCCGAGGCATTCGACAACGCCTTTTCGGGTATGTGGTGGAGCATTTCGGCGCTGCTCACAGTAGGCTACGGCGACATTTACCCCATAACGGCAGGCGGGCGGATAATGGGCATGATAATAGCCCTGCTCGGTGTGGGCGTTGTGGCGATACCTACAGGTATCATAAGTGCAGGGTTTGTTGAGAGGTATTCAAAAGAAGCCAACAAGGAAAAGGGCTTTACCGACCTAAACGAGCTTGGCGAGATTCTTGCAGACGAGAAAAACGGCCTTGCGGGAATGCTCATATCAGACATCGAGCGTGACCACGGCGCAAGGGTGTTTATGGTGATACGTGACGACCTGACGATTATAGCAAGGAGCGAGCTTAAGATAAAAAAAGGCGATATTCTTATAATCAATTCCGAGAAACTGAAAAAGCACTAAGGCGCTAAACCTTAGTGCTTTTAGGCAATACCGCACGACCATTGTATGTCAGTATACGTGGTCTCAGCTACGCTGAGACCGCCAAATTTTCGTCAGATTGCCTATATCCGCCGCAGTTTTGGTTGTGCGGTGTTGCCTTTATTTTTGCTGCTGTTTTCCTGAGCGCTTGCTGCTTACAAGCTTCATCACAAGGCATATCAAAAGCCCTGCCGCTATGCCGCCGCAGGTGTCAATCAGCACGTCCTTTACCTCGCCGCTTCTGCCCGAGACAAAGCTTTGGTGAAACTCATCGCTCGCAGAATAGGCAAGCGCTGCAAGTGTGCTTACAAAAAACGCCTTATAGGCGCTTTTGCCGAGGCTCTTTAGCAAGAATGCCGCAGACGCAAAAACAAGTGACGCAAACACGGCGTATTCGCAGACGTGGGCGGTCTTTCTGACGTAATGTTCAAGGGCTGAATGCTCTGTGCGCACATCAAAATTCTCAATGATAACATCTGCCACCTCGCCGCTCAGTGAAGCGCTCTCGTAAGAGTCCTGCGACGAGAAGCCGAATATCACAGCCGCCCATATCACGGCAAGCACCAGAAACATCAGCGCAAGTGCTCTGTCAATAGTGGCTCTGTCTTTCGACATATTCTATCAGTTCCTTCTTTTTGTTCTCTGTGTTTCCTGATATAACGCCGTCAAGCGCCATATCAAGGGCAACACCTATCTCTTTGCCCGTAAAGCCCAGCGCTATCAGGTCACGGCCGTTTAAGTCAAGGTCTTTAAGGGTAAGGCAGGCGCTTTTTTCTTCAAGGGTGTGCCTTATCTTACTAAGCACATCAAGGTCAGCAAGCTTTTCCTCACGGTAATACATCGACTGCGCCAACGTGTCGGCCTTACGTATGAGCAGATAGTCGTCAAAAAACTCATACCCGTGCTTGGCGATAAAGCGCCCGACGCTTCGCTCGTTCTCGGCAAGGCGGTTGTCGTGCTCTCTGATAAACTCGCAGATAAGGTCTTTGGCGGCGTTGTCGGCCTTTAGGCGTGTGAGTATCTCGTCTGCCATTTCAGCGCCCACCGAGGGGTGTTTTTTGAAGTGGTCTATCCCCTGCTCGTCTGTCGTCTTGCACCTTGGCTTTGCTATATCGTGCAAAAGCATAGTCAGGCGCAAAGTGTCTCTCGGGGGGATACTGTCAACGCTTTTGCATATGTGAGTATAAACGTCATACTGGTGGTGAGGGTTATTCTGCGCCACATCAAAGCACTCGGCAAGCTCGGGGATAATGACCGCAAACACCTCACGGAATCTGATAAGTATATCCCCCGCACGCACGCCGCACAGAAGCTTTTTAAGCTCTGCAAATATCCTCTCTGCCGAAACGAATTTAAGCAGGGGGGATTTTTTTATCAGGGCTTTTGCTGTGCGCTCCTCGATATCAAAATCAAGCACGCTTGAAAACCTGAGTGCCCGCAGTATTCGCAGAGCGTCCTCTTCAAATCTTTTCTCGGGGTCGCCCACACAGCGGATAAGCTTATCTGCAAGGTCTTTTTGCCCCTCAAACATATCTATCACGCCGCCCTGCCCGTCAATGCAAAGTGCATTGACTGTGAAGTCACGGCGTGAGAGGTCATCTTTCAGCGAGCGCACAAAGGTCACACTGTCGGGGCGGCGGTGGTCGGTATATTCGCCGTCGGAGCGGTAGGTAGTTATCTCTATCGGCTGACCCTCGCTCATAACGGTGAGCGTGCCGTGCTTAAGGCCTGTTTCGATACAATGCATATCGGCAAAGACCTGCTTCATCTCGTCGGGGAAGGCGTTTGTGCAGACGTCCCAGTCGTGGGGCGTCACCCCCCGCAGGCAGTCTCTCACACACCCGCCCACAGGATACGCCTCATACCCCGCATTATTCAGTTTTTCAAGTACTGTCAGTACATATTCGGGTATCATAGTTTCTGCCTCTTGTTTTGTGATTTATGGTTATTAACTCTGCAAAAAGTTGCTGGAAGACAAATGCCCATTCGGGCTGTTTGGAAAGCATCTTCATCTATTATAACAACTTCGCAGCGGCAAAAGTCCGAATGGACATAATGCGCCGCAGGCGCACCTTAATTACGCATTATGCATTGACTATTTCAAATGGGGGCACAGCCCCCATACCCCCCCTGAGCAGACCCGCTCGGCGCCTGAACCAGCTTTGGAAACTTTGGTAAGCCTGCGGCCTCCCAAAGTTCCCAAAAAGTCACCTCGGGGTCTGCTCTTACGTCATTTCCACAAACTCGATCTTCCCGTCGGGCGTGCCACGCAGGTGAACGTCAAAGTTGCCTATCAGCTTGCCTGCTTCAAAGATGTAGTCATACCACACCCTGCCGCCGATAAGGTTTATCGTCAGAGCGCTCAGATAGTCAAGGCGCATATCCTTATCCTCAACGGCTATGGCGGTGATGAGCGACTCGTATTTTGCGCTCTCGCCTAAAAGCTTTACCGCCTTGCCAAGCTGTGTGCGAAACTCCCCGTCCCAGAACTCGTCATTGTCTTCAAGGCTCGCATCATCGGTGCGCACCGAGATGTAGTCTACCTTTTCATTCCATACCGTAAGCGGCATCTCCACGGGGATAGTTATTATCTCATCATTTGTATCATTCATAGCTTTTCTCCCTTGCTTCAATCAAGACCTCCGCTTTCATCTTTCTGCGAAAGCGCCT
The DNA here is from genome assembly GCA_902787365.1 of uncultured Ruminococcus sp. GTDB lineage: Bacteria > Bacillota > Clostridia > Oscillospirales > Ruminococcaceae > NK3A76. The sequence goes on from CADAGC010000124.1 coordinate 4,016, forward strand.
GCGGTTTTGTATTTTTATAAGCCTGTAGCCGTTTAAACAGCTTCTTGTGTGGGTTGCCTTTCATTGTTACTCCTTTATAGGTGTCAGCTTAAATAGCCTTGCGGTGTATTTTTGCGGCATATCTGCCTTAAGAACGCCCTTTGCAAAGTCGAATGCGTTTTCGTTGAATGAGGGGTATATGCACTCGGCCTTTACCTTTTCACCCTCTAAAAAGCCTACGGGCAGGCTGATGCTGTCATTCTCGCCCTCACGCCGCCAAAGGGCAATATAAGCGCTCTCGTCCTCACACCTCAGACCTAACGAAACAAAGTCATCATCAAAGCGTGAAAGCCCTATCGGCCAGAAAGGTGTTGCGTTTCTTATGTCTTTTCGTATACTGCGGTAAAGCTTGATAGCTTCCTTGACAAGTGCGCCGCTTTCCTCGTTTATGTATGCTAAATGCCCGCTTTGGTGTATGCGCAGAAGCATAGCGTTGACCATATTGAACACTACCTCTTCGCTGTCGCCGTCAGTCTTGGGGTAGCTCCATATAGCCGACTGCTCGGGAGTGAGCGCCGTGGGGGAATTTGCGGCTATGGTGCAGTAGCGCTTGTAGCAGGGTAATACGCCTATCTGGCTCATGGCCTCGTCGATCTCGTCGTAGATATCCTCATAGTCATCAGGATGGCTGGCGAGTCCGAAGCCCAAAGAAGCAATCATAGGCACGAAATGGAGTTCGAGCACACCGTATGGAACGCAGAGATTGTAGGGTGTCACCAGGATGACCAACTTAAACTTCTTGGGATCCACTTCGTCAAGACTCTTGATGACAGTCACATGCTCTGGCAGAGTCTTCTCCAGATAGTCAGTACCCTCGTCGCAGATTTCCATCAGCAGGGCTGTCGGCTCGCGATTGACGAAAGCAAAGATACACTTATTCATGTCGTCGTCGCTGGCGATGGCCCAGTTGAAGCGCTTAGCAAACGTATCGAGTGCCCAGAGACCTGCATTGTCGCTCTGGGTGGTGATCACTTCTCGTGCTCCGATGATGCCTGCGACCTCACGAGCCAGATCATTCGCCCCTCCGATATGTCCTGAGAGTACGGAAATGGCATTCAATCCCAAGCTGTCGACACAGACCACAGCAGGGTCTTCGTGCTTGTCGTTGACTAATGGGGCAATGGTTCGCACACAGATACCCAT
>CADAGC010000125.1 GCA_902787365.1 uncultured Ruminococcus sp.
CATTGCACTTGCGCTCGTATTTGCTGGGCAGGTACATATAGAGTATGCTGTCCTTATCCATTCTGATAACGTAGTCAAGGTGCGACTCGGCCTTTGAGGCGTCCTCCTTGAAGAACTTCTTGTGCCCGTCCTGCAATCTCGACTCGGCCACGTTCTCACGGTCGGTGTTTATGGGCTTTAAGCGGGTGAAGAACTCGGTGTATCTGTTGCCGCCGATAAGACAGTTGAATATCTGGTTCTGGTTGTCAAAGGGGTTGCGGTCGCTCATCTGTGCGTTGAGTATACGCTCTGACGATACCATGCCAAGGCCTAAGTTGTAGGGGTTGCGGTAGTATTTAAAGGTTTCACCCACCTCCTGCTCTTCCTTATCGTCAGAGCCCTCGGCCTTTTCGTAGACTATGTTAGTCATTGAGGCCTGCCCTGCAAGCTTATACTGCGAGGGTATCTTTATGCGTGAGTCAACATAGCGGTTGTGACCCTTTTCAGTCTCCTTATCCATAACATACTTGATATCAAACAGCGCATCAGTCATAACAGTCGAGCCGTCATACTTGGTATAGTGGCCGCCGTAGGCGTAGCCAAGCTGTTTGAGAAGCGTAAGTGCGGGGGAATTCATTGTCGAGCTTGAATGAGAAACGCCGTAGTAGTTAGTGCCGATAGGGTCATTGACCGTGCGGTGGAATGTAGACTCCATACGGTAGAATTTCTCATCGTCCTCCTGCTTGATGCTGTCAACAAAGCTTCTGAGGTTTGACATATACGGCTCGTATGAATAGTAGGTGGAATAAGCCACGTCCTTGTCAATCTTTGTGAGGGTGTCTGATGCGTTGCAGAACATTTCTGCGGCTATTATCATAACAGTTATTATCGCCACGGGCTTAGCCTTGGGGTATTTTCTGTGCAGGTGGATAAGGGCAAAGTAAACGCTCAGCGCTATTATGCCGAACCATATGCCCTGCATTCTCCAGGTAGGCTCGCCTGCATCGTCAGTCACCGTGTCAAATATCTGGAAGTGCTCGTAATTCTCCCTCTCACACCAGAAAAGGAACGCAAGCAGCGACACGAACACGCCGCCTATCTGCTTTGAGGTTATGCCATCGATATTCTCATAAGCACGGTATGCCATCCACAAAAGCAGCAGCGAGAAAGTGAAGGAATATCTAAAAGGCAGCCAGTTAGGCATCTGAAAGCCGTGCCAAACCATATCTATCGGCCTTATATACATACATATTATAAGGAACGCCGCCAGCAGACCCTTTGAGCATTTCTCTTTCATACCTATCTTGCTGTTCATAAAGAAAAGCGGCACAAGCAGCAGTATTATCGAGCCGCAGTATATCACGGGCAGCCCCTCGGGGTAGACCGTATCATAGCTCATCGGGAAGAGCTTTGTAATAAATGTCAGAAAGTCAAACTGCGTTGCCATTGACCAGTCAGGCTCGGTAAACTCGAACTTGCCGAGTTTCAGCGAGTTATAAACGGGTATGAGCACTATGCAGGCGCAGAGAATGGCTATAACTGTCGCCATAGCAAAGCGCAGTACGGTCATAACAATGTTCTTGGCAAACACCCTGCCCTCTTTTGAAAGGCAGTAGGATATGAAATAAAGCCCCGTGAATATGCCCACCATATAACCGATATAGAAATGCGCTATAAACATAAGCGCAAGGGGTATGATATAGGGAGCCATTCTGCCCTCGTCAACAAGGCGGTGAACGCCCCATATGATAAGCGGTAGATAGATAAGCCCGTCAAGCCACATAGGGTCCATAAACTGCACTATCATATACGCCATAAGCGCATAGCAGCAAGAAAATGCGCACAGAGCTCCGTTTTTGGGCTTGCTTGTCTTTCTTAGCAGGAATGCATAGGTAACGGCCGCCGTGCCGACCTTTAAAAGCTGCATAGTCTCGATAGCGCCGCACATGGCAGACCTTGGGAATATGCATATTACCAGCATAAACGGGCTTGCAAGGTAATAGCCGAATATGCCGAACATCTCGCCCGAGAGGTTTCGTGACCAGTCATACATCAGACTGCCGTCGCCCCAGAAAGCGTCACGCATAGCCTCGTAATAGTAAACATACTGGCCGTTTAAGTCAAGCACCAGCACCGAGTTCTCGCCGTAGGGGTGAACGCCGAAAAAGGCATACACTATATACATAGTCACCACAGGCACCAGGAAAACGGGTATATACACCCACTTACCGCTGCTGCCGAAAAGCAGCTTTGCAAGAGAGCCTGATATATCACGTTTCTTTTTCTCCTTGGGCGGTGGCGTGTTTTTCTCAGCCGTTGCCTCCTGCCCGTCGGTTATGACTGCGGCAGGCGTTTTGTTATCTGTCATACGTCGTCTTTCTCTCCGTTCTGCTCACGCCCGTTTTGCATAACGCTTCTTATGATAAAGCGGGGGCGTTTTTTTATCTCCTCATATATCTTGGCAAGGTAATAGCCTATTATTCCTAAGCTGAACATTATTATGCTCGAAGTCAGAAGCTGCAAAATGATAACTGTCGAGAAGCCCGCAGCGCTGTTGCCGAGTATCTTGTTTACCAGCGTATGCACACCCAAGATAAGCGATATAAGAAAAGTTATCACACCGCAGACGGTGACTATATGCAGCGGTGCGCTGGTGAATGAGGTTATGGAGTTTATGGCGTATTTGATAAGTGACTTGACGTTCCACTTGCTCTCGCCCTCGGCACGGTCAGCCACCTCAAAGTAGACTTTCTCGGTCTTATAGCCCACCCAGCTTGACATAGCCCTGAAAAACGTCAGTCGCTCGGGCATAGCATTCAGGCTGTCAACAACCGTTCTGTCAAGCAGCTTGAAATCTGATGCATCACGCATATCAAGCCCCGAGCTGTCGCCAATAAGCTTATAGAACCACAGCGAAAAGGCCTTATACAGCCCGTTTTCCTTGCCACGGCTCTTTTTTCTGCCCTCGACCACGTCAACGTCGTTGTTCTTCCAGATATTATACATCTCGACTATCACCTGCGGCGGGTGCTGCAAATCGCAGTCCATAAGCACCACAGCGTCGCCCTTTGCGGTCTTAAGGCCTGCAAATATAGCCGCCTCCTTGCCGAAGTTTCTCGAAAAATTGACCGCCACCACGTTCGGGTTGACCCTTGAAAGCTCACAGAGCTTATCCCAGGTCTTATCCGACGAGCCGTCGTTTACAAACACCATTTCAAAGGGTATGCCGTTTTCTTTCATTATCTGTGTTACTACCGATGCGGTGTTCTCAACATTTCCTTCCTCGTTATAGCTCGGTATAACGATAGACAACATTCTTTTTGCCACTTTTTATTCTCCTGTTCTGTTTATCTGTTTTTGCTATCCTGTAAAAGTGCCTGTTTGCGCCCTTACAGCATATCAAAAATCACGGGACGCTGTTAAGGTGCAGCGTCCCTGCTTTTTGTTATTTAACTATGCCTGAGATTATCAGAATAACGCCAATAACTGCGCACGCAATACCGCCGATAAGCTGCATCTTCTGTGATGACTCCTTAGAGCTTACAAGCTGCTCCTCGCTCTTGGCTGTAACTATGTACTGCTTGCCCTTTTCGGTAGGCTTGCCGAATGTCAGCTCGCCGCCGTTCATATAAGCATCACCGAGCAGGTAAAGTTTCTGGCCTGTGAGGAATGCCTGCTCTACCATTCTGTAGCCGAGCATTCTTGCACCGCCGCCGAAGAAGCCGTTATCAAAGTTTGTGAAACGTCTTCTGGGGTTCTGGTAGAAGTTGTTAGCATTATAATAGGAATTGACAGGCTCAAAGCGGTCAACCGTCTCGACCAGGTCAAATGCCGAGGAAACGCCTACAGTCTCCATAGTGATAGAGTCGCCGTTTGCGTCGGTAAGTACAAGCTCCTCGCCCGACTCCTCCTCGCTTATCTTGTCCTCTTTCTTGACAAGCTTCTTTTTCCTGTTGCCCTCACTGTCGGTATATATCTCTTCTTCTTCGTATACACGGTAAGTTATAGCCCTGTAGAATGCTGCATCTTTCTGTGAAAACGGAGCTTTCTGGGGGTTTTTGCTCTTGACAGTACCTTTGAGCTCAACATATTCTCTGTAGCTGTCGCTGATTGATGCCATATCAGCCATTGATTCCTTTACATCGGCGATAGTCGATGTCTGTGTCGCCTGTATATCGAGCAGGGCGTCGCCTGTTTTCCTGCGCATAAACCACGCAAGGTAAACGCCCAGAGCGATAAGTGCCAGGCCTAAAAATACAAGACCCATATTATTTCTCCCTTATTTCTCAAATATTCTCCACCTCCCGTGGGGAAGTGGAGAATAAATGCGTTTTTATGTAGTAAATTACGAGCCTGACTGACCCATTTCAGCCATAAGTCTTGCAAGCTCTGCGTCAACTGCCGAGTCTTTCTCGAGCTGAGCGAACTCATCAGCAGGGCCTGTTACTGTGCCTGCGAGGTCAGCAAATGCATCAGCCTTAGCTTCCTTGCTCTCGATCTTCTCTTCCATCTTATCGAGCTTAGCAAATGCGCTGGAGGAATCCATATTGCCGAGGCTCTTAGCCATTTTCTCGTTAGCGTCAGCCATCTTCGAGCGTGCGATGAGCATAGACTGTCTGCTTCTTGCCTCGTCGAGCTTGCCCTTAAGAGCATCTACCTGAGACTTGAGGTTATCAACCTGAACTGTAGCCTGATCGTACATACCCTGATACTGCTCAGCCTGCTTATCAGCAGCGACCTTTCTTTCGAGAGCCTTCTTAGCAAGATCCTGATTGCCCTGAGCGAGAGCAGCCTTAGCCTTGTTCTCCCAGTCAGCACTTTCAGCCTTAGCCTTGTCAAGGTTCTTCTTTAACTGTCTCTGTGAGCCCATAGCTGTACCGAGAGCATTGGTGCAGTTCTGAACTTCCTTCTCCATGTCGATGATGATCTGCTTGACCATCTTCTCGGGGTCTTCACACTTATCAAGAAGATCGTTGATATTTGCCTTCAGGATATCCCCTATTCTTTCAAAAATAGCCATAATTGATTCCTCCTATAATATAGATTTTTTATTTTATGTATTGTCAAGCTTATCCATCGTTCTCTCGTAGCCGACACGCAGCTCGTTGAATTTGTAGATAAAGACTATGGCAAATACAATACATACTATCTTTGTAACGGCAGCAGCTATGCCCGTGACCGTAACAAGAGCATTTATCTTTACAAGCCTGTTTAACACATCAAACAAAAGATTTGCCGCAACAGACACCGTCAGCTTGTTCCAGGCCTTGCCAAGACGCTTTACATCTGCAACAAAGGGAAGCAGCAGCCTGTGGTTTTCAGCATCCTCGACCACCTTGCCCTCACCGCTTCGCAGAATACGTGTCATCATACGCTTCTGGAAGTCAAATGACACAAGCGTTGAGAAGATACCTGCCACTACGCCCGCATAGTTGACATACTTAGCATCGAGCTTAAGCGATGCATAGATAAGCGCCGCCGCAAAGACCGCATTCAT
>CADAGC010000126.1 GCA_902787365.1 uncultured Ruminococcus sp.
TATTCAAGACACGGCGGCGGCGCATTCTCGGGCAAAGATCCGACAAAGGTTGACCGCTCGGCTGCCTATGCAGCAAGATATGTTGCTAAAAACATAGTAGCCGCAGGTCTTGCAGATAAGTGCGAGGTTGAATTTGCATATGCTATCGGTGTTGCTAACCCTGTATCTGTGATGGTTGACACATTCGGCACAGGCAAGGTAGCTGATGAAAAGCTCTCAGAGGCAGTAAACAAGATATTTGACCTTCGCCCCTCGGCTATAATCAAGGCACTTGACCTCAGAAAGCCGCAGTATAAGGCACTTTCCGCTTATGGTCATATGGGCAGAGAAGATCTCGGCGTTGCTTGGGAGAAGACTGATAAAACAGAAGCTCTGCTGGAGGCTGTAAAGTAATGGTCTGCCATAAAATAGGCGGCGGTTGGGTTCTGACCCTGCCCGACAGCTATTCAGCTGAATATGTAAAAGATGACAGGGTATACAAATTCTGCGATAGTGAGACTGATACCGCTATCAGGGTCTCACCGCTGAAAGCCGAAAAGAACGGCAAGCCCGTACCGAAAGAAGCTCTAAAAAATGCATTCGCTCACTCACTCGATTCTATCGAAGGCAGAGCAGCATTGAGAGAAGATGACCATGAAATAGGCAACGGATTTTCAGCAATGGCATTTGAATATACCTATTTCAGCGCAAAAAACGAGCTGCTATTCTTTATCAGCTACGGTATATACTGTGACGGCGCTCTATTGTCGATACAGATAAACAGTAATATCAGAGAAAACTGTGAAGAAGCGCTTGAATCTATCAATAACATTTACAAAGAATGACAACTACAAAGCACCTCAGCAATTATGTCGAGGTGCTTTTGTGCATTTTATACAAAATATTTTGTGAATGGGTATAATAATTTATTGCCATTTAATTATTTATTAATAGTATTATGATATAATAATATGAAAGGAGGCTGATGATATGAAAAAAATGAGTATTCAGATGAGTTTACTAATGGCTACCACTTTAAGCTTTTTCCTGTCAATGACAGGGCTTTTGACTGCGGGCAAGTTTACTGTTCCTGCATTTATTATCAGCTTTCTCGAAAGCTTTGTTATCAGCATGATTATAGGATTCTTTATACCAATGAAAAAGGTCGGAGATGCAGCTGTTGCAAAGGCAGGGCTTACACCTCACAGCTTAAAGGCAAGGCTTCTTGAAACACTTTTATCTGACATTATCTACACGCCTTTTATGACCTTTGTTATGGTATTTATGGCACACAAACAGGCATCAAAGGAAGGAAACCCTCCCCCGTTTTTGATAATGTTCGGCAAATCGCTTATAATCAGCCTTATAGTTGCATATGTTATTATCTTTATCGTAAACCCGATATTCCTTAAATTCCTTATGAAGAAAAACGGCATAGGCGCACCGCCCGATATGGGTGCAAATGGTGCAAGACCTCCACAAGAGTAATACAAAGCTAAAGCCCCCGAGAAACTCGGGGACTTATTTTTTAGTCTTTTGATTTGATGATCGGTGAGAGCGGTTTATAAACAAGCATTGTGACTACTGCACACAGCAGGCCCTTTATAAATGTAAACGGAAGATTAAAAATGCACAGAGCCTCAAATGTTGAGTCGGTTGAAGGTCTTATAGCCTTATACGCACCAAGAATAGCTTCCTCGCCACCGTAGGCCTTGAAATAGATAGGATAAACGATAAAGTAGTTAAGCGGCAGGCTGATAAGTGTAAATACCAGAACACCTACAGCACAGCTTATAATAGCGCCTTTTTTAGTCTTGTTCTTTAGATAAATAAAACCGGCTGTAAGCGCAAATGTCGCACTTGTAACAAAATCAAATATATCGCCAATACCCATTGTAGTGCCAAAGCCCTTAACAACAAGATGCACAAGATTCTTGATAAGGCACACGGTTATTCCCGCAACAGGCCCCATAGCAAACCCTGCAAGAAGCGAAATAACGTTTGACAGGTCAAGCTTTATGAACGAGGGCATAAACGGCACGGGAAAGTCAAAGTAATAAACCACGATAGCCACCGCACTCATCATAGCGGTTATGACCATTTTTCTTGTCGTAAAAAGCGATTTCTTGTTGTCCATTGTGTTTGTCATTATTGATTCCTCCTAAATATATATAAGAGAAACAGCAGGTTAGTTACATAAAAAGCCCCCGAAGCATTGTTCGGGGGCAAATACGCAAAAAGACTGTTGCTTCTTCCATCCGGACTATACCGTCGGTTCGGGAATTTCACCCGATCAGCGCATTAAGCGGTAGAGGACTATAACCTCCGGTGTGGAATCTCACCACCCCTTGAAACAAATATCAATTATTCTATTTTACGTCTGAATTATTCCTCTTCGTCAAGCTCGGAATAATCAAACTCTATCTTCTCGCCGCAGTTGGGGCAGTCAATAGAGCCAAGCTCTACCATACTCTCTCCCATACGGATAGAATCGCCGCAGTTGGGGCAGATACACTCATAAAGCGCATCTTCATCAAAATCCTCAGCAGGATCGTAGTCATCATCGTCAATATCATCATCAAAGTCATAATCATCATAGTCATCATCACCGTCGAAGTAGACCTCTTCCTCAACATCTGCGAGATCCTCGTCTATTTCGTCAATGACCTCGACCATTTCATCAACTTCATCAGATATATCCTCGATATAAACTGCCATGTCTTCAAGAATATCAGACATTATCTTAAGTATCTTTCCCTGGTCGGTAGAATCATCTATCTTCAAACCGTCCATAAGACCCTTAAGATAAGCAACTCTCTGTGAAAGCTCCATTTCAAACCCCTCCTTATAAAAAGCTGAAAATCAAAAATTATGCACGCTCCATGTACTCGCAGGTACGTGTATCGATCCTGATCTTATCACCTGTATTGATGAAAAGCGGAACCTTAAGCTCTGCACCTGTCTCAACAGTTGCGGGCTTTGTAGCGTTAGTAGCTGTATCACCCTTGAAGCCGGGGTCTGTATCTGTTACCTCAAGCTCAACAAATGTAGGCGGCTCAACACCGAAAACCTTACCCTTATAGGAAAGGATCTTACATACCATGTTTTCCTTAACGAACTTGAAGTTCTCAGAAAGCTCGCTGCCGTTTACAGGAACCATATCATAGCTCTCGGGATCCATAAAGTAGTAAAGATCACCGTCAGCATAGGAGAATTCCATATCCTTTCTCTCTATAAAAGCAGTCTCAAACTTAGCACTCGGGTTGTAGGACTTTTCAATTACAGCGCCTGTAATAACGTTCTTAGTCTTTGTTCTTACAAAAGCTGCGCCCTTACCGGGTTTAACGTGCTGAAACTCTACGACCTGCAGAACGTTGCCGTCCTCTTCAAAAGTTACACCGTTTCTGAAATCACCAGCAGTTATCATAAATTTACCTCCAAATCATATTTACAGACACTTAAACACAGTATCTCTATAAATATTTTATCATATTTTCCGTTACAATGCAAGTGTTTTTACGTATTTTTTTAAGGCTACACGAAAACTTTACAATTAGAGTATGATAAGCTCCTTAGGGGCTTTAGTCATATTAACGCAGCCGTCTGCTTTAACTATTACAAAATCCTCTATACGCACACCGAACTCATTCTCGATGTAGATACCA
>CADAGC010000127.1 GCA_902787365.1 uncultured Ruminococcus sp.
CCCCAAGCCGATGACACAGGAAAGGCTTGAAGAGATACTCGTTGAATACGGCCTTATGGACGACCTTAAGGACGACTACAGAATATAAGACAGGGAGACAGTACATATGAGCAAGGTAAATCTTAACATACCCGAGGTGGAGATTCGTGAGATACGTCTTAACTCTATCACGGGCTTTCAGGGCACAGCCAAGGAGCTTGTATCACAATGCTCGTGCTGCGGCAAGTTAAAGGACAAGAGCCGTTCTTTCAGCCAGTGCTTAGGCTGCGGCACATCAAACGCCGCCTGCACGCTGACACTTATTCAGGATGCGGCGATAATCTCACACGGGCCTGTGGGCTGCTCGACCTGTCTGCATGAGTTTGCTTTCACATACAGAGTAAACGCATATTTAAGACAGCTTGAACACCCCACACAGAGAAAGATATTCTCGACCAACTTAGAGGAAAAAGACACCATATACGGCGGCGGCAAGAAGCTTGAAGCAGCCATTAAGGAAGTTTTCAAGCGTGCAAAGCCCAAGGCGATATTCGTTATCACCACCTGTGCGGCAGGTATCATCGGCGATGACGTTGAGAGCGTTACAAACAACGCCGAGAAAGAGCTTGGCATACCCGTTGTTGCGGTATTCTGCGAGGGCTTCCGCTCGAAGATGTGGACATCGGGCTTTGACGCAGGCTATCACGGCATAGCAAGAAAGATAATCAAGCCCGCAAGAAGTAAGCGAAACATAATTAACGTAATAAACTTCTGGGGCAGCGATATATTCAGAGAGTGGTTCGGCGAGCTGGGTTATGAGCCTAACTACATAACACCCTTTGCAACGGTTGACAGCCTCTCCTACTCGAGCGAGGCAGCACTTACCGTTCAGGCTTGTTCGACACTCGGCTCGTACTTGGGTGCGGCGCTCGAACAGGGCTTCGGCGTTCCCGAGATACGCAACTCGCCCCCATACGGCATAGCACAGACCGACCGCTGGTTCAGAGAACTGGGTCAGATACTGGGCAAGGAAAAGGAAGTAGAAGAACTGCTTGCACGCAAAAAGGCAGAATATATGCCCAAGATAGAGGCGCTGCGTGAGAAGCTTAAGGGCAAGACCGCTTACGTGACCGCAGGCGCTTCGCACGGCCACTCGCTGCTGGCACTGCTAAAGGAGCTTGGCATGGAGCCGCAGGGCGCTGCGATATTCCACCACGACCCGAAATACGACAACGAAGACGAGCGCTCTGACACATTAAAGCACACGGTTGAAGATTACGGCGACGTGCCCAACTACAACGTCTGCAACAAGCAGGAGTTTGAGCTTGTAAACGTGCTAAACCGCATAAAGCCCGACATACTGCTTGCCCGTCACGGCGGCATGACACTCTGGGGCGCTAAGCTCGGCATACCCTCGCTGCTTGTCGGTGATGAGCATTTCGGCATGGGCTATGAGGGGTTAGTAAACTACGGCGAGAGAATACTTGAAACGATAGAGAATGATGAGTTTGTTAAGAACCTCTCAAAGCACTCGACAAACCCATACACAAAATGGTGGCTCGAACAGGAGCCCTACACATTCCTCGGAAAGTAAAGGAGATAACAGATATGGCAGGACTTATAGAACAGGAGCGCTACACCTGTGCGATAGGCGCATTACAGACGGTGGTAGCAATACCCCGTGCTGTGCCGATACTCCACTCGGGACCCGGGTGCGGCGTTATGATAAAGGGCTTCTTTGAGCGCTCGGCAGGCTATGCAGGCGGCGAAACAGCGCCCTGCACAAACTTCAGCGAAAAGGAAGTTGTTTTCGGCGGAACCGACAGGCTTCGCAATATAATCAAGAACACCTACAAGGTGCTTGACACAGATCTTCAGGTAGTTGTTACAGGCTGTACCGCAGGCATCGTGGGCGATGATGTGGCAAGCGTAACAGATGAATTCCTCTTTGAGGAGGACAGGCCGATAGTTCACGTTGAGACATCGGGCTTCAAATCAAACAACTACGTTTCACACTCGGCTGTTGTCAATGCGATAATCGACCAGTACGTAAGCCGCTTTGAGGACGACAACCCCGCTAGATCGGAGAAAAACCTTGTAAACGTGATAGCCTCTATCCCCTATCAGGATCAGTTCTGGAAAGGCAACCTTAAAGAATACAAAAGGCTTTTAGAGGGCTTAGGGCTTAAGGTAAACATTCTTTTCGGCCCTCATTCGGGCGGCGTTAAGGAATGGCAGACGATTCCGAAAGCAAACTTCAACGTATTCGTTTCACCCTGGTACGGCGAGCCGATAGTCAAGAACTTGGAAAGGCGCTACAAGCAGCCCTACTATCAGTTCGGCTATCTGCCGATAGGTGCAAATGCCACAACAGAATTCTTAAACGGCATGGTTGATTTTGCGCTTGCGCAGGGCGCAGAGATTGACGAAAAGAAAGCAAGAGCATTCATCGCAGAGGAAGAAAAGGCCTACTACGAGGAGCTTGACAACCTGGCAACATTCCTGCTGGAATTCCGCTACGGTCTGCCCTCTTATGCGCACATTCTACACGACAGCGGCTATGTGACAGGGCTTACAAGATTCCTGCTTCACGAAACGGGCATAGTTCCCAAGGAGCAGTTTATCGTTGACAACGTTCCCGCCAAGTATCAGGAGAAGATAGCAGCAGACATCAAGAGCTTTTCTGACAAGCGTGAGATACCTGTTCACTTTGACCCCGATGCAGGCGCTATGCAGGACGTTATAAGAGGTCTTGAACACAAGGGCAGAGGGCTTATCCTCGGCAGCGGCTGGGATAAGGAACTTGCAGCGGAGATTGATGCTGACTTCCTTTCTATCGCCTGCCCCACGCCTTACAGGATAGTGCTTACCACAAACTACGTAGGCTACACAGGCGGCCTTAGAGTTATAGAAGACATCTACAACACCTCACTTGCAACATACAAATAAAACAAGATCTCCCGTCACAAAGGCGGGAGATAATTTGCTATATGAAAGGATGATGACTATGCCGAGAATAGCCATAGCCACAACAAACGGCAGAGAGATAGACGAGCACTTCGGCCACGCAAAATTTTTCAGAGTATATGAGCTGACAGACGAGGGCTACAGCAACAAGGAGCTGCGTGATGCGGTTGCTGCCTGCCAGCACTCGCTGGGACACGACACCACACGCTTTGACAAGATAATTGAGCTGCTTTCAGACTGTGATGCTGTGCTTGTGCAGAAGATAGGGCCGGGTGCGGCAGCGTACCTGATTGAAAAAGGCGTGCGGGTCTTTGAGGTAAGCGGCAGCATAGATGCCGTGCTCAACAAATTCGCACAGGATAAGTTAGTATAGATAAAAATACAGACTGCCACTGAATAAACGGCAGTCTGTATTTTTATGAGAGAGCAACACCGCATAACAAAAGCGGCAGCCAAACATCATGACTGCCGCTTTTAACTTTTAAGGCAACACCGCACAACCAACGGCTTACGCCTTTGTATGCCATATGCTTGAAAATTTTCCGTCATATCGCCCAAATCCACCTTGTCTTACGCCAGGCGCATCTGACATACAATGGTCGTGCGGTATTGCCTTAAATGTAATACATATAGTTTTTCTGCTCGGCCGAGCTGCCTTTATACTCGTTTATGAGGTCGGCAAGGGTAAGCTGCCCCGTAAAGGTGCGCATATAGCCGTTTAGCTTATCCCACAGGCAGGTATTTACCGACGAGCGAATGTCGTTCTTGTCGTTCTCCTCATCATCTTCATCATGCACGTCTGCGAGAATACTGTTATCAAGGGCGTTGAGAATCTCGGAAAGGTATATCTTTGACGGCGAGCGTGAAAGCATATAACCGCCACGAGAGCCTTTATGGCCTCTTACAAAGCCACCCTGACGCAGACCCATGATAATCTGTTCGAGATATTTCTGCGAGATATTCTGACGCTGTGCGATATCTGCCGAGGAGACCGTCTTGCCCTCCTCACAGTTGAGAGCTATATCCGCAAGGGCGATAAGCCCGTATTCCACTCTTGTTGAAACCTTCATCACGCACCTCCTTTCACGAATTATCGTCAAGCAGCCTTATGAGTGTTTTCCACCCAAGCTTTGCACATTTCACCCTTGCAGGCATTTTTGAGATATTCTGCAAAGCCGCCGCTTCTTCAAGTTCTTCAAGCTCATCATCTGTTATCTCGCCGTTTATCATCTTGTCAAAGAGCGAACACAGATGCTTTGCATCATCAACAGTTCTGCCGATGATAAGTTCAAGCATAATGTCTGTTGATGCCTGCGAGATAGCACAGCCAACGCCTGTATATGAGCCGTCTTTTATAAGCCCGTCTTTTACCACAAGATTGAGGGTCAGCTGGTCGCCGCAGGTGGGGTTTATGCCTGCATTCGAGCAGGTCGCACAGGGCAGCTCGTGAAGATGTATCGGGTGAAGATTGTGGTCGATAAGTATATCGTTATAAAAATTATCCGCCATAGCCCATTTTCCCCCTTACTTTTTTAAGTACTGCGATAAAGCGCTCGATATCCTGCTCGTCATTGTAGAAAGCAAGACTCATTCTCGCACTTGACTGAATGTTCAAAAACTGGTGAAGCGGCTGTGCGCAGTGGTGGCCTGCACGGATCGCAACATCTTCGCTGTCAAAAACAGCCGCGATGTCGTGAGGGTGAACGCCGTCAATGGTGAAAGTGATTATCCCCTCATGCTCTGCCGCATTCTGCGAGCCTATGATATTTACGTGAGGAAT
>CADAGC010000128.1 GCA_902787365.1 uncultured Ruminococcus sp.
CCCGTAAGGTCGGTGTTTATGAGATTGAGTATCTTGGACAGCGACTGCACCGAGAAAACAGATATGTCGGCGGTTCCTGCAGCGCATACCAAAACCGTCGGCTTTGATAGCTTTTCGGTTATGACCTTTTTTGCCGAGTCGATAGATACATGGTCTGAAACATCGCACTTTATGCTCATGGCCGTTCCGCCACGCTGCCTTATAAGGCTTGTGACTATGTCTGCTGTGGTCTTGTTGGAATGATACCCCACGGCTATGGCATAGCCCTGCTCTGCAAGCTTAAGGCAAACCGCCTTGCCGATGCCGCCCGAGCCGCCTGTAACAAATGCTGTTTTCATATCTTTATCATCTCCGTCTTGTGCAAGGTCGTGTGTGTAGTGCTTTCCTCATCATTATAGCATACTTCATTAATAAATGCAAGTATCCTGTTTAATTTGTTAGTCTTTTTTACAGTCAAAATGACATAAGTAATCGTTTGCAATTTTGCCTGATTGTTAACAACGTTCAACCCTTGTAAAATAATTGTGAAATGCCCGATTTTGCGGTGGGATTTGTTGCTTTTTTGGCGAAATAGTGGTATAATTTACTTGATTAGATCAAATGAGTAAAGAGGTGACAAAGATGAATATCAACGCAATTGAATATCTGCGTGAGCTTAACAGATTCAGCGTAGAGCTTGATAATTTGACAGAGATAGTTCACCCCGATAATGATAAGATATATAAGCCGATATGCGACCTTCTGGGCATAAGACGAATAGATACCCATTATATCCCACTTAACAGCCACCCTATCGACAGCGTAATCTATGGTGCCGACACCCCCGACGAGGGCGTGAAGCTTGTAAAGAAAGAGCTTGCGCAAAACGGCGTAACTACCGACTATATCCTCTATAAAATGGAAAACTTCCCTGAGTGGGACGATGAGGATAAAGAGATAATCTTAGGCTTTGTAAAGATACTCTTTATCAGCCACGGCAGACACGCCGTTATAAACATAGCCAAGCGTCTTACCTATATGGATGAGAGCCTGAACATCGGCAACCTTGCGGCTTTCTTCGGGCAGACCAAGAGAGTCATCGAGCAGGGTGGCATAGGCGAGCTGGGCGTCTGCCGCTTCAATATAAAGCGCCTTTCGGTGATAAACCGAAACTTCGGCCGTGAAAAAGGCACGCAGATGATGAAGCAATTTATCGACGGCCTTGCAGAGGCTTCCGAAGGTCAGCTTTACAGGATAGGCGGCGACAACTTCAACTTTGTCTTTAAAAAGAAAAACTTTGATATAGTCAGAAAATACTTACTCGGCACTTCGGTAAAGACGGGTGCTGAATACCCCGAAGAAATAACTATGGCGGCAAGGGCAGGCTTCTACCTTTGCACCGAAAATGATAAAAGCGCTGACGAGATAATGTCAAATATAACTGCCGCATCGGAGATGGCAAGGTCGCTTTCCAAAGACGGGTGCTTTGTCTTTGATGATGAGGCCAAAAAGCGTGTTGAGCACGCAAGAATGGTAGAAACGCAGTTCTATATCGCTCTTGAAAAGGGCGAACTTCAGGCTTTCTATCAGCCGAAAGTCGATCTTGAAACAGGAAAGATAATAGGCGCAGAGGCGCTTGCCCGATGGATAAAGGACGGCAGGGTGATACCGCCCGCACAGTTCATACCTATCCTTGAACAGTCAAACGCAGTCTGCCAGCTCGATTTCTATATACTCGACAGAGCCTGCAAGGATATAAAGAAGTGGCTTGGCATGGGCAACGAGGGCGTCAAGTGCTCGGTGAACCTTTCACGTATGCACCTGGGCGACGAAAAGCTTCTTGAAAAGGTCATAGGCATAATCGACCGCAACGGCGTGCCTCACGACCTTATCGAGATAGAGCTTACCGAGACTACAACAGACGTCAACTTCGACGAGCTTCGTGGAATAGTCAGCGGCCTGCATGAAAACGGCATAAGCGCTTCGGTAGATGATTTCGGCATAGGCTACTCATCGCTTACTCTTATAAAAGATCTGCCCTGGGACGTGCTCAAGATAGACCGCAGCTTCCTGCCCGACGGCAGCGATCACGACGGCCAGCGGCAGATAATGCTCAAACACGTTGTGTCTATGGCACAGGGGCTTGGCCTTGAATGTATAGTCGAGGGCGTTGAGAGCAAAGAGCAGATAGAGCTTTTAAAGGGCATACATTGTTATCTCGCACAGGGCTTCTATTTTGATAAGCCGCTACCGAAAGAGCAGTTTGAGAAAAGGCTGCTTGAAAACTACACTATCGACTGCTAAAAAACACTTTGTATATTCTGTAATAGGCGGGAGTATCACAGACTATGAACACACATTCTTTTGAATCGGCAAAACAAGCAGTAGCAAATATCCGTGCAGGGATAAACGCAGGCAACTCGCTCGAAGCCCACGGGCGCTACACGGGCGATGATATATCGCAGTATGAGACCCAATGGGGCGAGCCGCCCCTTAAAAAAGAGCTTTTCGAGGCTATGGCGGCGTCAGGGTTTAACGCCATTCGCCTGCCCGTGACCTGGAAGCACCACTTTGACGAGCAGGGAACTATAGACCCCGCCTGGCTTGCAAGGGTTCAGAGGGCGGTCGATGAGGTGCTGTCACTTGGGCTATACTGCATAATAAACGTTCACCACGACGGCGGCGAGGCTTCGTGGGTGATTGCTTCAAAAGAGGGCTATGACCTTAAAGGCGGGCTTTTTAAAAGGCTCTGGGCGCAGATAGCCGAGCATTTTAAGGGCTATAGTGACAAGCTGCTTTTTGAAGGCCTTAACGAGCCGATAAACGCCCTGCGTGACTGGGGCGCTGATGACCCCGACTCTATGGAGGGGGTAAGGCTTTTCAACCAATGCTTTGTTGACACGGTGAGGGCAAGCGGCGGCAATAATTCACAGCGAAACCTCATAGTTATGCCCTACGCAGGGGCGTATTCAAAGGGCAGGCTCGGCAGCTTTGAGATGCCCAAGGACACAGCGCAGGGGCATATGATATTTGAAGTTCACAGCTATGACCCCGAGGGCTTCAGCTGGCATAAAGCCCCCTGGACGGTAGTTCGTGACGGCTGGGGCACGAGCGAGGACTACGGGCAGTTAGCCTACATAAAATCCGAGATATCGGGCTTTATGGAAAAGTGGAACGTGCCTGCGATAGTGGGCGAGTTCGGCTCGCAGGATAAGAACAACGAGGGCGCAAGAGCCCTGCACGCTGCTGCTTTCGTGGGCGCTATGCGTGAGATAGGCGTTAAGTGCTTCTGGTGGGAATGCGGCGATTTCTGCGTGTTTGACAGAAAGAAATGTGTTGTTAAATTCCCCGAGATAGTAAAAGCGCTGACTGAATAAAGATATGACAAGAGCCTTATGGCTCTTGTTTTTTTGCTTGAAATATGCTATAATTAATATAGGCAACACCGCACAACCAACGGCTTACGCCTTTGTATGCCATATGCTTGAAAATTTTCCGTCATATCGCCCAAATCCACCTTGTCTTACGCCAG
>CADAGC010000129.1 GCA_902787365.1 uncultured Ruminococcus sp.
CCATAAGCCTGCTGCCCTGCCTGCTGATATTGTCCTGCCTGCTGCCCATAAGCCTGCTGCTCTGTTTGCTGCCCATAGACCTGCTGCTTCATCTGCTCGTATTTGGGCTTTTTGGCGTTTTTTAGAATAAGCACAATAGCGAGTATCACGCCGCCGAATAGGAATATGCCTACAAACGCCCCGATAAAGCCCCCCAGCGACTCGATGATCGCTTCAAACCTGTCCAAAATATCACCCTTTCGGAAATTACTGCTTCTTGTTTATCCCCATAAGTATCTCTGACGGTATCTGCGTAACATCAAAGCTTGCCGCACCGCTCGGCACGTAGGATATGTCCTCAGCCGATGTGTCATAGAAATATATCATATGGAAATAATTGAACGCCGCCGTGTCGTTTGTCAGCTCAAACCATGCAGGCGGAGCTTCGAGATATTCCTTTTCAAGCCCCTTGGGTCTTGGCAGCGATATTTCAAGCGCCTGCGTGTATGGCAGCATTTTGTAAAGATACTCGCTGTCCTGCTCGCAGAGTTTTTTGAGCTTGTATTTGTCGTTTGTGAGCATAAAGCGCTCAAAGCCCATAAGCCTGTCGTAAAGCTTTTTGCCGTAGGGTGTGCGCACGGCCTTTATGTCGGTGGTGAAGATGTTTAGTATCGCCGCCGCCGAAACAGCCGTCATCAATGCCACATCAAGCGCAAAGATAACATTTCCGCCAAAGCCTATACCAAATGCGCATAAGAGTATGGTCGCCGCTGCGGCAGCAGTACTTATCATTTTGTTGAAAATGCTTGCAAGCAGCATAAAGCCCGATACGCAAAAGCCCGTCAGCACAAAAGCGAAAAAGCTGAAATACTCGTTCTCGCCCGTGCCCATAAAGCTTATCGGAATGCCGATGCCTATGCTTGCAAGAAGATAAAGCACCACTCTGTAGATAAGCCGCATATGAGCGCCGCCCTTTGAGAAGTAGGTGCTGTAGGGCGAGGTCTTGTCGGTCTTGATGTAATTCTTTATCTGCTCTATCGTGCTGTAAAAGCTGCCACGCAGCTCGTTGTCGTGAACTGATATCCCCTCGCCGTCAGCCGTCTTTTTCCTGCGGCCGAACATACCGTTTACAAACAGCTTTTCGTCGCCTGTGAGCATAGGCTGCTTGTCGCTTTTTGTGTAGATAAAGCCGCAGCTGCTCCTGTCAAGCTTGCCCGTGCCTTTAGATAACTCGGTGACTTTAAAGCAGCCCCTTGATGCAAGGTAGGGCAGCAGCAGAGGGTATTTCTTGTCGCTGACCTTGCCCGTTTTGAGGTATGCCGCCTGTAAGGGGTTAAGCTCTTTCGGCGGGAAGAAATCGAGCCTGTGAACTGTGCCGTTTCGTGAGCGTGATATGAGGTAAAGTATCGTGCATAATATCACCATAAGGGTAGTCGCACCAAGGCTTATGAGAGCTGCTGTGTCGTAGCTTCTTGTTGCCTTGTCAAAATACCCCTCGTCAAGCTTAAGCCTGAACACGATATACTGCCCGCTGTTTGTGTGGTAGGTAGTCTCGCCCTTTATGGTCATATCCTCGACAGAGTATGTGAGTATGTCGCCCTTGTCGTCGCCCGTGCAGAAGAGCGACAGCCTGTCCTCATCAAAGGCCTTTGGCATGGTTATCTCAAACTGGCAGCGCAAAGTCGGCTTGTCGTCGGTGGGCGGGATAAGATACATAAACGCCTCGTCACGCCCGTCAACTACGTCCTTGCCCAGGTCAAGGGTGTAGTGCAGCCTGAACTGCTTGAAGCCGTGATAGCCCTGCTTCTCATCGCCTATCTTTACGGTGATGTTGTCTTCGGTGTAGGTGATGTTCAGCGGGTCGTCGGAGTAGATGCCCGAATACTTCGGGTAGCCCATAGTGGTAGCGCCGTTTAAGTCAGCAACAGCGTTGTATCTCGGCAGCACACGGGTTATGCCGTTACTTGATGCGCCGAAGTAAACGTCTGCTATCTCGGTGACGTCATAGACGTTTTCCTCGCTTATGGTTATCACAAAGTGCCTGTTGTAGTAGAAGTAGTCATAGCTCTTCGGGTCAAAGTCGCCCTCAGACACAAGGCCGAACTCCTCTGCGAATTTCTCGGGGTCGGTAAACGGGTCAAGGTCTTTGCGGCTGTAGATGTCCTCAATGGTTTCCTCTTCGCCCGTTTCGCCCGTGATTATCTCCTCAGGCATTTCAGCCGCCGCCGCTGTTATAGTGCTCAGACAGATGAGCGATATCAGCAGGCATATGAGGGTCTTTAGTTTTTTGGTTTTATATATTTTTTTCATAGCTTTTTCCTTTTCGTCATTTATAAAGGTATATATAGTAATTATAACACAAATTTAACAAATTGTAAATAGCTACACGAGCTTTTTTAGTAAAAAAACTTTTCTCTGCCCTCTTGCTATTGCGTGGATTTTTTGATATAATAGAAATGGAATATGAACAG
The DNA here is from genome assembly GCA_902787365.1 of uncultured Ruminococcus sp. GTDB lineage: Bacteria > Bacillota > Clostridia > Oscillospirales > Ruminococcaceae > NK3A76. The sequence continues at coordinate 2,451 of CADAGC010000129.1, forward strand.
GTGAGGAGTCGGCTTAAGCCGACAGATGCCCATTCGGGCGAGGTACAACTTGGCCCGGCATTGTGTATTGAATTAAAAAGGAAGTTATATTATGGATAACAATTTCGACCCCTTCGGCAACAGGCCGCCGGAGGATAACGGCTTTCTCGGGTCGCCCGGGCAGGGGTATAACGCACCCTACGGCAGCGGCGGTCAGTGGAACCAGCAGGGCGGCTATAACAATCAGCCAAACGGCTTCTATCCCGGTAGCGGCAACTATAACAACCAGCCAAACGGCTTTTACCCGGGCAGCGGAAACTATAATAACCAGCAAAACGGCTTCTATCCGGGAAACGGCAACTATAATAACCAACAGGGCGGCTACTATCCCGGCGGCTATAATCAGCAGGGCGGCTACTACGGCGGCCAGCCGCAGAACGGCTTCACCCCCAACCGGAACGCAGGCGGATATAATTCCCCCTATGGCGCCAACCCCTATGCGCAGAGCGGCTACTATAACCGCAGCACGGGCTTTAATGGCAGAGCCATGACAAGAAACCTGCCCGCAATACCCGGCGCACCTATAAACTATATGATATTCCTGCCGCTTTTCGGCTTGTTTATGGAGAACTTTGCGCCGAGCATCGTTTTAGGCTTCCTCTTGTGGGGGCTTGTGATGATATTCCTGCGTGTGGCGGCATACAGAGATGCAAAAGCCGCAGTTGAGAAAGACATTCTGCGTGACAGCGTAAAGACGGTCGCAGTTTTAGCGCCGATAGTCTATCTGTTTATGCGCTCGCAGGCTATGAGCAGAGGGTTTGGCAAGTTTATAGCGCTCTGCCTTACGGCGGCGATAGCGATCTTTACCAACGGCTTCACCCAGTCGGTGAGAATGACGCCCCAGTCGTTTATCGAAACAGCAAAGTCAAGATACCTAAGCGAGCTTGACGTCTTTGAAAAGGTAGAGAACGTAAACGAGAACTATGTGCTCGCCGACAGAGTTGACAGCTTTATCGAAAAGCAGAAGAACGC
>CADAGC010000130.1:0-3437 GCA_902787365.1 uncultured Ruminococcus sp.
GTATGCTCATAGACAACCGCCGAAACGAAAAGCGCTCGCAGACCAAATTCTTAATAACGATAATGGCCATAGAGCTTTGCTTTATCAACCTGTCGGTGCTCTCATCTTACGGCATCATAGAAAGCCGCTATATAGCTGCGGCATTCCCGCCGAGGGCGGTGTTTGTTTATGCTCTCGGCTCGCTTAGCTACTGTTTTGACATCTACAAAGGCCTTACAAGGTGCGACCACCGCTTTCTGCTCGTGGCAAGCTTTATAGGCTTCTTCCCCTGCCTTACCGCAGGGCCTGTGATGCGCTTCGGGAATGACTTTTCTCAGTTTGAAGCCCCCGAGATAAGCGCCGACAAAATGAGCAGGGGTATATCACTCTACCTAAAAGGCCTTGTGGAAAAATGCGTGCTTAGTGCCACGGTCTCGGGTATGTGGAAGCAGCTCACAAGGCTTGACATAAGCGGCGTTTCCTCGGCGACTGCGTTGCTTGGGCTTATTGCGGCAGGAATGTATGTCTACTTTGAGTTTGCATCTATCACCCATATGGCAAGCGGCATAGCCCTTATGCTCGGCATAGCCCTGCCCGAAAACTTCGACCACCCGTTCAGGGCGGCATCTGTTACCGAGTTTGCAAAAAGCTTCAATTCCACCGTTACGGCGTGGTTTGATGATTATATCTTCAAGCCCTTAAGCGGCATAAGCGAAAACAAGGCCTGCACGGCGGCGGCCTCTGTCATAACGGGGCTTCTGCTTTCTTTGTGGTATGGCCCCGGACTGTCAAGGGCGGTGTTCGGCGTGTATGCCGGTCTTCTGTGCTTTCTTGAGATATCGCTTCTCAAAAAGCCCCTTGCAAAGCTGCCGAGGGTCTTCTCGGTGGTGCTGACTATGGCGCTCGTTCATATAGGGATAGTGTTCTTTGTGTCAAACGACACGGGCTATGCAGTATCCTATATCCTCGCCATATTCGGCAGAAACGGAATGCTTATCGACAACCTCACACTCTACTTCTTTGAAAACTTTGCTGTGATACTGGCAGTCTGCCTGTTCATAACAACAGGGCTTGCGCAGTTTATTTATAACAAACTCGGCTCGTCCAAGATAAACTTCCTGCCATACATAAGGCCTGTATGGCAGTTGGGGCTGCTGGTGCTTGCAACGGCTTTCCTTTCGGGCACGGCACAACAGCTTACACAGCTTCTCGACTGAGGTGATAAGATGAAAAAGACCCTTGACCTTATCTGCGTGATAATGTTTTTTACAATAATAGTGATGTTTGCCGTGAGCACGTTGTTTTTCGGCTCAAAGCCCGTGTCGCTGTCGCTTGATACGCAAAAGACAGACGAAGCGCTCATAGCACAGTTCCCGCTGCAAAGGAGCTGGAAGACGCTTCGCACGACAATTCTTCTTGCGGCAGGCAAGACCGAGATCGACGGCAGCTTTCTTATAAACGAGGGGGTCATCAAGCCCTCTGAGCCTGTGAGCAGCAAGGCGACCCAAAGGCTGACAGATGCACTCAACGCATACGCTGCAAAAACCTCGGGCAAAAGCATTTTCGCCTGCATAGTTCCCTCCTGCTCGGGCATCTACTCTGCTGACATTCCCTCGGTGGGCGTGGGCTTTGACCAGAAGCACTACATCTCCGAAGCCTACAGCGCCCTTGACCCCTCGATAGCCACCCTTGACGCATACAGCCCCCTATACACTTCGAGAGAAGACTACATCTTTATGCGCACCGACTCGGCGCTCACAAGCAGGGGTGCGTTTGACATCTACTCGTCAAACATACGCAAAATGGGCTTTTCACCGAGACCGTTCTCCGACTACGACTGCGAGCACGCAATGATAGGCTACATCGGCTCGCTGTGCTCTGAGCTGAGCATAAGGCAGCGCATAACCCCCGACAACATCGAACTGCTCATTCCCAAAAACGGCACGGTCGTCACCTCTGCCACAGGCTGGTACGGCAGCAGCAAGGAAAAGCACAAATCGGTCTACGACCGTGATGCGCTGTTAGGCGACAAGCCGCTTGACGTTTTCGTTTACGGCAGCCGCTACAAAAAGCTTGACATAAGCACCTTAAGCAGAGTCAACCCGCGGCTTCTTATCGTTAAGACCGAGCACACAAACCCGATAATACCGTTCATACTCTCCCACTACTCCTTCATAACCGTGATAGATGCCGACACGGCAGCAAGTCAGCCGCTTGACGAGCTTGTTTCGGCTGATGATTACGACCAGATACTCTTCCTGATCGACATTGACCACATTGAAGAGCTTGGGCTTGATGAGTTTTTGAGTGTTGAAAATTAAATACAAGCAGCAAAAAGCGCACCCCTCACGGAGTGCGCTTATATTTTTTACGTCCTTTTTATTTTAACGTCCCTTGTATGATAATCAGTTTTTCTTACCTTCTACTACCTTGGGAGCAGTTGTCTGGTCGGTTATTGTCTGAACATCATCAATTGCCTGACGGGAAGAACCCATTATGCTGTTGAAAAGCTCTTCACCGAGAACGTCCTTGATGTGAGCCTCGAAGCCCTCAAGGTCGAGAGTTGCTGCATACTTGTCAGCACCGTCGCCTGTTTCAAGGTCGATAGCTATTGCATCTGTAGGAACTGTTATATCAGAAGCATCTGTCTGCTCAAGTGTGAATGCGATGTCGAAAATGCTCTTGCCGTCGAGAGTTGAGGAGAACACTAGGTCTGTCTTGTCCTTGGTGGAGTTTGATGTAAATACAAGACCTACTGTCTGCTCGCCTGCTGTAGCCTCTATGCTTACTGTGCCAGACATAACATCATCAACAGTCTTAACATCCTTAAGAGTATAAACCATTGAGAAGTTGTTGCTCTTGCCGCTGTCGCTGTTCTTGGAAGAGGAGTCTACCTTTATCGAGCCGTTCTGTGTGCCGTTCTCGTTCTTGATAACGCCTGTGGCTGTCATTGTGAAGTCATCGCCGCCGTCGAACTTAACGTCTACCACAAGGTCATCACCAACAGTTGTGATAACGCCGTAGAAGCCCTCGTTGTCAACGTCCATCTTGAAGCCTGCGATAGCGCCGTCTGCGTCGAACATAACGTCAAAGCTTACAGCCTCGCCGCCGTCTGCCTCCTGCTCATCAAGACTCTTGATAAGCTCATCCATAGAAGCCACGAAATCAGCGCTGCCGTTTGACTGTGTCATCTGCTTAACTGTCTCGTTGTCGAGGAAGTCCTTTATAATGCTGTCGTCCTTAGCCTTTTCTGCAAGTGCCTTGGATATCTTTATAGCGTCAGCCTCGGTTACGTCATATGTCTTTGTAGCAAGCTCATAGGAAACGCCGTCAACTGTGCCCTTTGTAGCTTCAGCATCCTTGCCCTCGGGGAAGTTGTCAGCTATTACCTGGAGATACTCCTCGATATCAGTAGCAAGTGCTTCCTCGTCGATAGAATCAAATACTGCAATAAGCTC
>CADAGC010000130.1:3444-6118 GCA_902787365.1 uncultured Ruminococcus sp.
AAAATCCCTTGTCGTCCTTGCCGATCTGCGTGTATATGCCTCAACGGGAGCTGTTACAGCCTTTTCAAGCTGTGCCTTTAACTGCTCTGCGCTTACGCTTACGTATGTGCTTGAAAGCTCGGGAACCTGTGCATAAACATTTCCGCCGTTTCTGTCGCCCACGATATTAGCGGAAGCAAGTGTCTTACCGTCATAAACGCCTGCGATAGTGAACTGCGACATATCACCCTTCTGCTTAGCAGAAGCATCAAGGCCGAAGCTCTTGAGAGCGGGGAAACCCTCCTGCTCTGTGAGCATCTCGCCGGGTGTGATTGTAAAGCTTGCATTATAAGCAAAGTCAAGGTCGCCTGTGAGAGCCTTTGACATTGTATCTACCTGATCGGCAACGCCTGTCTTTACCTCGTCGAACTTATCGGTAGCCTTGTCAAGACCTGCCTGAAGCTCCTTATCCTCAACGTCGATGCTTATGCTGTCGTCGCTGCCGCTTTCCTTCTTGCTGCTGTCATCCTTCTGCGACTGGCTCGAGCTCTCGTCATCGTCCTTATCGACGTTCTTCTGATTCATAAAATAATATGCGCCCGAACCTACTACTGTAACTGCGAGCACGCCCGAAAGAACAGGTGTGAGTATTGATTTCTTTAACATAACTTATCCCTCCGTATTTCCTTTTTCTACATTTCGTTTTATTGCCCTAAGGCAATACCGCACGACTACCGCCTATCGGCTTTGTGCATCACGCAGCAGCCGTGCGATATTGCCTTTGCTTTTGCATATTTTTATGCAATTTTATTGTAGCACAAAGTATATAGATTGTCAATATAATTAATATAACAATTCAGAAACAAAATTCCCCCGTTTATTAGCAAAAGAGGACAAAACAACATAAAACTATCACAAACTTGTTACCTTTTTCCTGTGATAATACAATGAGTTCAGCAGACTATAATAACAATGCATAACGCATAATTGAGGTATCGCCTGCGGCGATGAATCTAAAACAGTAAGGACTGATAAAATGAAAAAACTACTGATAGCGGCGGCGTGTGTAATGGCGCTCTCATACTATGCCCCAAAGGCAAAGACCGATGAATACATCGACCGTGCTGCGCAGGGTGCCAAGAGCCTGCTTGCACAGGTAAGCGAGATGACTGCCGCCTCGCCTGCCCTCTCTCACGAAAAGCAGGGCTACGGGCAGGGCGTGAACGTTGATGACAAAAACCGCCCCACGGGTGCGCTTGACTTTAATGCGCAGTACGGCAAGTATTCCGCCCTCGCCATAAATGAGGACGACAAGCGCATAGAGCTGACCTTTGACCAGGGCTATGAAAACGGCTACACCGAGAAGATTCTCGACACGCTGAAGGAGAAAAACGTGCGGGCGACGTTCTTTCTTGTGGGTGACTACGCCGAGAAAAACCCCAACCTTGTAAAGCGCATGATAGCAGACGGCCACATTATCGGCAACCACACCCAGACGCACCCCTCGATGCCCTCGCTGACTGCCGAGGAGATACAGGCCGAGATCAGCAAACTGCACGATTATGTCAAGGAGCAGTTCGGCTATGAAATGAACGTCCTGCGGCCGCCTATGGGCGAGTTCTCGGAGTTTAGCCTAAGCGAGACTAAAAAGGCAGGCTACACCACCAAGCTGTGGAGCTTTGCCTACAAAGACTGGCTCACCGACGACCAGCCCGACCCCGCCTATGCCAAACAAAAGCTTATCGACGGCGCTCACGAGGGGGCGATATATCTTCTCCACTCGGTATCGGCAACAAACGCCGAGGTCTTGGGCGATGTAATTGACGGAATAAGGGCAAGGGGCTTTAAGCTTGTTGAACTCAAAGCCAATGCATAATTAAGGTGCGCCCTTGCCGACTTACCCCCTACTCTGTTTGCTAAGTATAAATAACAAGACCCCAAGGAATTCAAAATCCTCGGGGTCAATAGTTTTAAAATCCGTCCGCCGCAAGGCCAACGTTTTGCACAGCAAAACTTGCGATTTATCCGCTTGCGGATAAATCAAGACACCACAATTATGCATTATGCATTTTGCATTATGCATTTGACAGCGTCAGCTGTCAAGGTAGCTTCTCACCAGCGCTTCAAGAAGCTCATCACGGTCAATGTGGCGTACTAAACTTCTTGCGTTGTTGTATGTGGTGATGTATGTAGGATCTTCGGAAAGAATATAACCTACTATCTGATTTATCGGGTTGTAGCCCTTTTCCTTAAGTGCCTCGTAGATTACGGTAAGAGTCTTTTTCAGCTCATACTCCTTATCGTGGGGCAGTGAAAATTCCATTGTTCTGTCGTGCATAAAGCTCAGCTCCTTTTTGTTCGGGATAGTCGCCTTTCCATATCTATCTATATATATTATACGTCAAACTGATAAAAATATCAAGTCTTTTTTAAAATTTTATTGATTTTACATAAACCCACAACAAAAAATTGTCTAAATAGCAGATTTTACTCTCTTCACGACATATTTTCTGCTTATTCTCTCAGCGTCCAGCCGTTGTCTGACAGAGCCTTGAATACCTTGTCCATAGCCTTGTCGGTCTGCTCGTCTGTAAGTGTGCCCTCGTGCGAGCGCATTGTTATAGAGTAGGAAACGCTCTTCTTGCCGTCGCCCACCTGTGCGCCTGTGTATACATCAAAGAGCGAAACGCTTTCG
>CADAGC010000131.1 GCA_902787365.1 uncultured Ruminococcus sp.
CAGACTGCGGTTTTTCACCTACGGGCGTTCACAGCGTACAGCAGGCTTATGATGAGATGTATAACAATGTATATGACATCATAATATCGGATATAATGATGCCGAAGACCGACGGCTTTGAATTTGCCGAGACTGTAAGAAAGCTAAATTCTGACATACCGATACTTTTTCTGTCTGCAAGGGACGATCTTTCCTCCAAGCAGAAGGGCTTCAGACTCGGGATAGATGATTACATGGTCAAGCCTGTGGAGCTTGCCGAGCTGGAGATGCGTGTAAGGGCGCTGCTCAGGCGGGCGCATATCGCTCAGACAAATGAGCTGACTGTCGGCAATCTGACACTTGACGGCGACGGTATGACAGCCGAACTTGACGGCGAGGTGCTCCCGCTCTCGACGAGGGAATTCAACATCATCTTCAAGCTGCTTTCCTACCCTAAAAAGACCTTTTCACGTGCACAGCTTATGGACGAGTTCTGGGATACCGAAAGTGAAACGGGGCTTCGGGCGGTAGACGTCTATATAACACGCCTGCGTGACAAGCTGTCGGCGTGCGACGGCTTTGAGATAAAGACTGTAAGGGGCATAGGCTACAAGGCGGTGCTGCTATGAAGCTTGGCAAAACGGAAAATGCCATACGAAGCAGCCGTTTCCCGAAATCTTTGTTTTTTGCGATACTTGCAGATCTTCTGATAATGGGCGGTCTGCACTTTGCACTCATGTGGGGAATGATAGAAGCTGATTTTTCGCCCATACTGATAGTGCATATAATACTTGCATACTGGTCGGGCGTTGCAGCCATTATAACGCTGTATGTCAGGAGCATATTCAGGCGTGCCTACGAAGAGCCGATGCACAAGCTTGCCGATGCCACCGCTAAGATAGCGGAAGGGGATTTCTCGGTGAGGGTAGATCTTGACAACAAGACCGACAAGCTTGACTATCTTGACGTTATGATCTCTGACTTCAACAAAATGGCTGAGGAGCTTTGCTGCATAGAAACGCTGCGTGTCGATTTTTTCTCAAATGTTTCTCACGAGATAAAGACACCTATCGCCGTGATACAGAATTCGGCAGAGTTGCTAAAAAGAAACGATCTGTCAGATGAAAAGAAAAGCGAGTATGTAAACACCATATGCGATGCGGCCAAGCGGCTCAATACGCTGATAACCAACATATTGAAACTCAACAAGCTTGAAAAGCAGTCGATAACGCTGAACGTCACAGAGTTTGATCTGTGCGAGCAGCTTGTGCAGAGTGCGCTGATGTTTGAAAACATATGGGAGAGCAAGGAGATAGAATTTGATGCAGAGCTTGAAGACGAAAGTCTGATGATAAGGGCAGACGAGGAACTGCTGCCGCTGCTTTGGAACAACCTTCTTTCAAATGCCTTCAAGTTTACAGAAAAGGGCGGCACGGTAAGGCTCACGGAGCGTCAGGAGGGCGAGTGCATAATTGTCACCGTTGAGGACAGCGGCTGCGGTATGGACGAGCAGACTGTAAAGCACATTTTTGATAAATTCTATCAGGGCGACACGTCACACTCAGTCGAGGGCAACGGTCTGGGGCTGGCACTTGCCCTCAGGGTGCTGCAGCTTACGGGCGGCAGCATAGATGTTGAGAGCGAGCCCGGGAAAGGAGCAAGGTTCATAGTCACGCTTAGGCAGAGCCGCAGGGCAGCAGCAAAGGCAAAAGAATGATCTGCGCAGTCAGAGCGTATTTTTTACATTGATCGGAGGATACAAAAAATGAAGAAGCTTATCTCAATCGTTACTGCACTTTCGGCGGCGCTGTCAATGGCAGCCTGCGGCAGCAGCGACAGCAGCACGTCAGACAGTGCACAGGAAAAAGAAGTTGTTTTTGATGTGGTCAAGGCTGAGAACACTCAGCAGTATGTCGAGCAGATGGGCATAGGCTGGAACCTCGGCAACACGCTCGACCCGGGAAAATGCAACTGGATAGACAATGACCTTGATTATGAAACGGCATGGGGCAACCCTAAGACCACAAAAGAGATGATCTCATACATCAAGAGTGAGGGCTTTGACACCATAAGGATACCCGTCACCTGGAATGACCACATCGACAAGGAATATAACATCAACAAAGAGTGGTTTGACCGTGTGCAGGAGGTAGTTGACTGGTGTGTTGAGGAGGATATGTTCATAATACTCAACATACACCATGACGGCGACTGGCTCATCAAAGCGTCTACCGATTATGACAACGTGATGAAGAAGTATAAGGCTATATGGACGCAGATAGCTGACCGCTTCGGCAATTACAATGAAAAGCTGATATTTGAGTCGATGAACGAAGTGGGCTTTGATGACCTTGGCACCAAAAAAGGCTGCGAGCTGATAAGCAAGATAAACGGCGAATTCACATCGCTCATAAGAGATTCGGGCAAGCACAACAAAGAGCGCTATCTGCTGCTTGCAGGCTACTGGACTGATATTGACAGGACTTGTGAGTCGGGTTACACTTTACCCGATGATGACAGGATAATGCTTTCGGTACACTACTACTCGCCCGCAGATTTTGCAATAGCTGACGCAAAATCCACCTGGGGCTACCGTGAGACCTGGGGCGACCAGGACGGCGACATGGAATATCTCGACGGACAGTTTGAAAAGCTCAAAACGCACTTTGTTGACAAGGGAATACCCGTGATAATCGGTGAATACGGTGCTGCCGTAAAGGACAAGGACGAGGCAAGCCGCATTCTGTGGTTTGAGAGCGTGACTAAGACCGCACTTAAATACGGCTGCTGCCCTGTTGTATGGGATAACGGCGAGATAATCGACCGCACAGGTCTTGGCTGGAAGACTGAAGGGTTAAAGGACGCCATAATGGGTGCTAAGGGCACTCAGAAAGCTGCTGCATAACGGCAGACAGATACAAGCAAATGAAGGATATGACTCCGCTTAAGGTGGGTACTGATACAGAATAACTATAATGATGATTGAGGGAAACCCTTTTGAAAAAGGGTTCTCCCTCAAACTCCCTTCCTAAAACTTCTGTTTTTGTTTT
>CADAGC010000132.1 GCA_902787365.1 uncultured Ruminococcus sp.
CCTTGTCTTACGCCAGTAAAACTGCGGCGGATATAGGCAATCTGACGAAAAATTTGTCAGCGCATCTGACATACAATGGTCGTGCGGTATTGCCTTAACACACGATGCCTGCCAAACGTACTAATTTTGCATTAATAAAAAATCCCCGCCCCACAAAACTATGGGACAGGTTGACCTGCGGTGCCACCCAATTTGGCGATAAACGCCCTCTCCGGCGCTCGTACTTGTCATACGAGCCTGCGTTGGTAACGGGGGCAGAACACCCGTTGACTGCTACTTGCCTTTCGGCTTTCGGTCACCCTCACAAGTCCATTCATCTGCGTTCACGCTGCTGCCTTTCAGCAAACGGCAGCTCTCTGTGAGCGTAAGTGCGCAAACTACTTACTCTTGGTCATCGGTTTATTGATTTTAAGCTTTAATGTACTAAAAGCATTATACACCATTTTTTTATATTTGTCAAGAGGGCAAAGGCGGCTTTTTGCAGGGAAACAAACCGCTTTTAAATCACGCCCGCAGGGCGCACCTTAATTATGCACTATGAATTATGCATTATGCATTAAAAAATTTCTTTTTTATGCACCCAAACCAAAACTTTCGGGGTATTACTATAGGTAAGGCAAAAAATCTTTGTAGCTAATAAAAGGAGTGTCAGCTATGCCTCGAAATAAAAAAGATGCTAATTCCTATATCGACTTTCTGAATAAAGAGCCCAAGCTGCGCTTAGGCGGGCTTAATGAAGAGATACTCAATACGGGTAATCTCGATGTGCTCAAAAGCTTTCTTGAGAATAATAAAAAGACCCTCAACAATGACGAAAAGCAGTACCTCGCACTCAGGATACAGGCGCAGGAGGCTTTTGAAAAGGCGAGGGTGAAGTCCCTTGAAAGCATAAGTGCAGGCGAGGAGCAAAAGCTTCCTGCTGTTGATAATAATAACGGCTTTGCAGGATTTTCGTCGCTTAAATACCCCGGCAAGCAGACAAGCTTCTGCGGCTGCTGGTCGTGCGCATTCTCGCTGATGCTTAGATCCCGTGGGATAGACCTGACCCAGGAGCAGATAAGAGCCTGGCGCCCCGACTATGAGCCTAACGGCGGCAGAAACCCTGCCTCAAAGGAATCGACCTATAAGAGAAACGGCGATACCGAGGTGACAATGGGCGATAATGCAGACCTGATAACACAGCTTCTGCCGAATACTGCGCTCTCGTCGATAACCATAAGCCCGTATACGCCCGAGATGATAGGCCTTGTTGACCCGAACAGACAGGGCGTTGAGATAAAGCCCACGCCTCAGCAGCACCAGCTGATAAAGGAGCAGTATAAAAAGCAGGCGAAAAAGACCCTTAAGGATACTCTGGAGCAGGCTATCAAGGTTGAGCGCTCGCCCGTAGCACTGCTTATCGATGGGCACTATGTAACTGTAACGGGCATAGCCCCCGACGGCAAGCTCAGGGTGCAGGATTCGTTTAAAAGCCCCACCGAGCAGTTTACCACTATTGATAATGTGATACACGACGCCTTTGATGAGCACGACAAGATAACCTATCAGGGGCAGCATATAAGGGGCGTTGAGCCTAAAGGCCTTGAAATAACCTATCTTCGCAAGATACCCGTTATGGAGAAAGAAAACGAGCCCGGCAAGGTAAACGCCTATCTCGGAAACGAAGCAAAGGTAATGACAGTCGGCGATAACGGCGAGCTGGTGATAGACACCCGTGGCGCTGATGACTACATAAAGTCAGGCAAAAAAGACCAGGGCATTCTTCACAGCAAGGGGCTTTCAAAAACTGTAAAGCTTGACTGCACCGAGATAGAGGGGCAGCTTGGCGGCCTTAAGGTGGGCAGCTTCGGCTACCCGGGGGCTAACTTCTCGCAGAATGAGACATTCTTCCCCGAGAAAGTGCTTCTTCCCGGCAAGAGGATAGAGATTCAGCGCCCTGAGGTGCAGAATAATATCCCTGCAAGGCAGAATATCTTAGCGGCAGGGCAGAATAATGTTCCTGCCAGACACGATGACCTGCCTGCACGGCAGAATAATGTTTTTGCACGGCCGAATAATGCACCTGTGCGTCAGAACGTTATCCCCGTGCCGAACGAGCCGCAACCCGAGCCGCAGGAGAAGCTTGTTATCGACAGAATGAAGCTGCTTAAAAAGCTCGTTGCATACAAAAAGGGGCTTGATTCAACAAGGCTGATAGGCGGCGGCAGCGAGGAGATGCTCACAAAGCTGCGTGACAGCGTTGACAAGACTATCGCAGCTCTGCGTGACCCTGATGACGCCATAACAGATAACGGCATAAGGATAAAGCTTGACACCATAAAGGTCTTTTCGGGATTCTATATGGCTGAAAAGCGTGCAGAGGGCGTGGGAAACACATCTGATCCCAACTGGCTGCCGAAGTCGGGCATGGGCAAAGACCGCTACAAGGCGGCAAGAGGTCTGTCACATATAAATATCAAAGACTTTATGATGAAGCCCAAGCCCAAGAAGAACCTGCTCGATGAATTTGAGATAGTGGGCGACTTTGTTGACATCTATGCAAACCAGCGCAAGATGCTATGGGGTATCGTAGGCCTTGCAGATGTTGAAAATATGTCCCCCGACGAAAAGGAAAACTTCAAGGACTATGTATCTATGGTACTGGCGCAGGTGCTTGTTGTGCCGCAGGTGTATGAAATAGGCAAGAAACCCAATCCGTTTGAAATAATAAAAGAGGGCGAGCACGCAGGCAAGCCCAAGGTGCAGGTCTTTAACGAAATGGTGGAAAAGGTCAAGCAGCGAGAGGACTTCAAAGAGATGATAGACGGCGTAAAGACACCGCAGCAGCTCAAAAAGCTCTGCCTTGACGCCCTGGGGCGTGACCCCGAAAAGGCTCTCGTCAGACGTTTGCACAAGATACAGGCGCACCGTGCCGAGCTTGAAGCCCAGCAAAACCGCAGGCG
>CADAGC010000133.1 GCA_902787365.1 uncultured Ruminococcus sp.
TGAACCTTTAGGTTTTGAGCTTTAGGTTTTACCGTTCATCAAGCGTTTCCTTTACTGTACCTATATAATAACACCCCTGTGTGAACCGAATATGAACTATCAGGACATATTGAGCACGTCGGGTGTAAAATTATTCAGCGTTTTAATATGGTAAATTATGCATACTGCACAACAATTAATAGAAAAGGAGAATGGATATGTTTCAGATACTTGTGGTAGAAGATGATGCGAGCCTGCGCCGCCTTATGTCGGCGGCACTCAAACAGCACGGCTATACGCCCTATACGGCAAATGACGGCGTAGAGGCGCTTGACCTGCTTGACAAGACCAATATTGATATGATAATATCAGATATAATGATGCCGAATATGGACGGCTATGAGCTGACCCGCCAGCTGCGCCGTGCAGGCTTCAATATGCCTATTCTTATGGTAACGGCGAAAGAAGCCTTTGAGGATAAGCAGGAGGGCTTTATGGCAGGAACTGACGACTATATGGTAAAGCCCATAGATATCAACGAGATGATACTGCGTGTGGGTGCGCTGCTAAGACGTGCAAAGCTTGCATCTGATAAAAAGCTGACCATAGGCTCGTTCGTGCTCGATTATGATTCGGTGTCGGTATCGGTGGGCGGTGGCGCTTCGCAGACGCTGCCGCAAAAGGAATTCATGCTGCTTTTCAAGCTGCTTTCCTATCCCGATAAGATATTCACAAGGCGTGAGCTGCTCGATGAGATATGGGGCATGGATCACGATGTTGATGAGAGAACGGTCGATGTTCATATCAAGCGTGTAAGAGAGCGCTACCGTGACAACGAAGATTTTGAGATAGTGACGATAAGAGGACTGGGGTATAAGGCGAAGAGGCTGAAATAATGCACAATGCACAATTAATGTGTCCGCCTTGCGGCGGAATTATGCCCATTCGGGCGGAGTTTTCGAATACTAACCTCTAACCTCTAAAAAAGGAACGATAACTATGAAAGAAAATGTCAAAAAGCACCTTGCCGTGTCGCTGCAGTTCAAGCTGGCGGCTATGGTTTTCGGGATAATGATAGTTTCGGCGAGCGTCTCGCTTACCGTGATGATACTCATATTCGGCCCGATAATGCGAAATAACGCACAAACGCAGATAGAGGCCGTGGGCTCGTCGATAAGGGCGCTTTCGGGCGATATCAGCATAGAGGACGCAAAACACCTTGATGACGACGATGACGACGGCGACAAGAAAAAGGATAAGGACAAGGATAAAGACAAGGAAAAGGACGCCGCCAAGGAGAGCGCTTCTCAAAAGGAGAACGAATACACCGCCGATGAGATAGTAATGCTCACCACCAACAACGCCTTTAACGTCACCAAATTAAACGAGAATTCAAGCGAATATAACAGATATAAGACCGACATAGACGAGGCTGACGGCGAGCTGATAAGCGTGACCTCAAATGGCCTTTTCCCAAGTATAACTGCCTATATGAGAGTAAAGGATACCTACTACCGCTTTGACTCGTTCACAAGCTCGGGCACCTACTGGGTGGTAAGTATAGTTATTCTCATTTCATTCCTTGCGGCTATCTTAATGGGTACTGTGCTTACGGGTATTCTTTCAAGGCTTATGCTAAAGCCCCTTGATGACCTGTCTGTTGCTACTGCCGAGATAACGAGAGGTAACTTCAAGGTGCAGGTGCCTGTGCCCAACAGCAAGGAGTATGTTCCCCTTATCAAGAGCTTCAACAAAATGGCTAAGGAGCTTGCAGGCATCGAGACTCTTAGGGGCGACTTTATCAGCAACGTTTCCCACGAGTTCAAAACGCCCCTTGCGTCTATTCAGGGCTTTGCAAAGCTCTTGCAGGATAAGAGCCTGGGCGAGGAAGAGCGTGCCGAATATACCGAGATAATAATTGAGGAGACTTCACGCCTTACAAAGCTTGCGGCGAATATCCTCAACCTCACAAGAGTAGAGAATCAGCAGACAGTCGGCAAGAAAAAGCGCTTCTCGCTCGATGAGCAGATAAGAAAGATAGTGCTCATGCTCGAACACAGCTGGTCTAAGAAGAATATCGACATGAGGATAGAGCTTGACGATATCTACTACGTGGGCAACGAGGAGCTTATGGCGCAGATATGGCAGAATATCATAAACAACGCCATTAAGTTCACCCCTGAAGAGGGCGTTATAAGCGTTACCCTCACAAGAGGTGAGAAAAACATCGTCTGCAAGATATATAATGACGGCCCGCAGATACCGCCGCAGGTCAAGGCGCATATCTTTGATAAATTCTATCAGGGCGATAAGTCAAGAGCCACCGAGGGCAACGGCTTAGGTCTTGCGCTTGTAAAGCGTGTGGTTGACCTGTGCAAGGGCAGGGTTTTTGCCGAGAATGTCAAGGAAGGCGGCGTGTGCTTTACAGTTGAGCTGCCGTATGTAATAGAGGATATGATGTAATGGAACAAAGCGTAAGACACGTATACCTTGTCCGCCACGGCGAGACGGATATGAACAGGCAGGAGCGCTTGCAGGGGCATATCGACTGCGAGCTCAATGACACGGGCTTAAAGGAAGCCGAGCTGTCGCATACACTTTTTGAGAGGGCTGGCATAAGCTTTGATAGGGTCTATTCCTCGCCGCTTAAGCGTGCGGTAAAGACGGCTTCTGTAATATCGGGCGGCAAAGAGGTCATAAGCGAGCCGCTTATTATGGAAATGGCTTTCGGTGACTACGAGGGCAGGCCGTATACCGAGATAGATAAGGGAATGTGGGCTTTCTTTCACGACCCCGAAAACGTCACACCCCCTGCGTGCGTTGAGCCTACAAGGAAACTTCAGGAGAGAACGGCGCAGTTTATCGACCGCTTAA
>CADAGC010000134.1 GCA_902787365.1 uncultured Ruminococcus sp.
CTTTACCAGCTTTTCAACAAATTTTCTGTAATCCTCTTTTGTTGCTTTGTCGGGTGAAGGCAGCTTGTCAAGGTCTGCTTTGACCTCATCAATGATCTCTTCTCTCTTCTTAGGCATATTGATCTCCTCCTCTAAGTGCATATATCTGCCCGCTTCAGGCCTTCCATTAGTAATACCCTGAAAAGCTCACAACGGGTGCAGCATTCAGGAAAAAAAAGGAATTATCAAAGACAAGAAACTTTTATAAAGGCTCACATCACGCTTAACGGCACAGCAAGGATACCACGACTCGGGGCAATATCGTGTCAGTTTTTCAAATAATGTGATAGACGTTTTTTTTATTTTGTGGTATAATTAGGCAAACCTGATAAATTGCATAACACAGAGAGGGATACTATATGACTGATCTTAACATATTTACCAAGCAAAAGACCGCAGACGTTTCAGCGGCTCTTTACGGCATATTTTTTGAAGACATAAACCGTTCGGGCGACGGTGGGCTGTATGCTGAAATGCTCGCAAACAGAGCCTTTGATGACGGCGTGATACCCGAGGGGTGTGTCTATTCGGCAGACAGCATGACTATCACTTCACCGACAGGGTGGGTGTGTGGTTTTGACTGTTATGAGGGAGAGGGCATCTTTGGCTGGAAAGCCGACGGCGCAAAGATCTCGCTGACTGATAAGGGTACGCTCAACAGCGTGCGAAAACGTGCACTTGAGGTCTGCTTTAACGGCGGAAGATTGAAAAACAGCGGCTTTGAGGGGCTTGCCGTCACAGAGGGGGAGAGCTACCGCTTTTATATGTTTGCAAAGTCTGTAAATGCCGCTGATATAAAAATCTGCCTTGTATCAGACAGCGGCGATGAGCTCTCAGACTATTGCAGCTTACGTGTTCAGGGCGGCTATACAAGATATGAATGCATACTCAGAGCCGACAGGACCGACTATAATGCATCGCTTGAACTGTCTTCGGATTCGGGTGATACAGTTACTCTTGGGTTTACATCTCTTTTCCCGACAGACACTTTCTGCGGCAGGGAAAACGGCCTGAGAAAGGATATTGCAAATAAACTCATATCACTCTCGCCTGCATTTCTGCGCTTTCCGGGAGGGTGCATCGTTGAAGGCTTTACCAGAGAGACCGCCTACCGCTTTGAGGACAGCATAGGCCCCGTATGGGAGCGCAGACCTCACCGCCTGCTGTGGGGGTATAACTCCACCAACGGGCTGGGCTTTCACGAGTTTTTGCAGCTGTGTGAAGATGCGGGCATAGACGCTATGTATGTATTCAACTGCGGCATGACCTGTCAGGCAAGATGCCCCGATTATTTTGACGAGCCTCTCGTGGAGGAGTTCTTTCAGGATGCCCGTCATGCAATACTTTATGCAACAGCGCCGTCTGATACCGAGTGGGGCGCAAAGCGTGCCCAAAACGGTCACCCCGAGCCGTTTGGGTGTCTTAAGTATCTTGAGATAGGCAACGAGAATTACGGCGGCGAGTATATAAAGAGGTATAAGCTTTTCTATGACAGGCTGAAAGCTGAGTTTCCTCAGTTTGTATACATAGCCACAGATCACGTTGAACGATCAGGGCTTCATGTTGACCTTGTCGATGACCACTACTATGCCGACCCGTTGTTCTTTGCGGCAAATCACGATATATACGATGACCATAGCGGTCAGGCTATCTATGTGGGAGAATACGCATCGACTATCGGCTGCAAGCAGGGCACGCTGATGGGGGCGCTGGGTGAGGCAGCATTTCTCACGGGTGTTGAAAGAAATCAAGACAGAGTGAAGATGACAAGCTATGCACCGCTGCTCAATGACCCGATGTTCACCGAATGGCAGCCCGACCTTATCACGTTTGACAATCACCGCTGCTACGGGATACCGAGCTATCATATGCTAAGAATGTTTGCACAAAGCAGAGGTGACTATGTTTGCGGCCACACCCTTGAAACGGGCAGCTCACAAAGATGCGACAAGGGGCAGACCGTTCTTTATTATTGCGGTGAGAAAGTTATTCTTGACAGCAAGACTTCACAAGGCACGGGGGCAGCTTACAGCTATACTTTTGATAAGCCTGCCGACAGCCTGCACCTGACTTTCTGTGATAACGGCCTGACAAACGAAGACCAGAACCGCTATGAACTGACAGCCGAAGGCGGCTTGTGTCGGGTAGTACATTACAACGGCTGGTCAAAGCACACAGTATCTCAGGGAAAATGTGACGAGTGCTTAAATGCGGAAAGCTTTATTCTCTATGTCGATGATAAGGGGTATGAGCTTTGTATAAACGGCAGCCCCGCACACAGCGGCAGCTTCAAGCCCCTGCCTGATATATATGCGGTATGCACGGCAGATACTAATAAAAACGAGCTGATAATCAAGCTTGTGAACATTACCGACAGGGAGATAGATGTAAAGATAGGCTGCGACAGAGAGCTTGCTGCGACTATGCACGTTGATACGCTTACGGGAGAAAGCCCTGACAGCGTAAACAGTTTTGAAGAGCCTCTCAGGGTAGCGCCGTGTGAAAAGATCATAGAAGTATATGATAATACTCTGAGCATCTGCCCATATTCGGTCAATATTTTCAGAGCAAAGCTGATGGCATAACCGCATACTCCACGCCTCACCGCACTTTATCACGATGAAGTATTGTTTCAGTTATGTTAAAATCATTATAAGGCTATTGCTGCAGGCTGTCAGATGTGCTATAATAAGCTAAAACGGCGAAGGAGGACTGAAAATGATCAGGATACTTGTAGTTGATGATGATAAAGACCTTACCCACCTTGTCTGCAATTTTCTGAC
>CADAGC010000135.1 GCA_902787365.1 uncultured Ruminococcus sp.
AAGCGGGAAGATGAATGTATTAGCCTGGCCTGCGACCTTTGAGTCGGGGCACTTGGACTTTGCGACCTAAGCAGAAACTGCTGCGTCGAACTGGAATTCGCCGTCGATAACGAGCTCGGGATCTATCTTTCTTGCTTCGATAACTGCGTCGTGTGAGAGCTGAACTGTGCCGCCCTTGCCCGAGCCGTATGTCGAGAACGAAAGAACTGCCACCTTGGGGTCGATGCCGAAGTAATCAGCTGTTCTTGCTGTTTCAACTGCGACCTCTGCAAGCTGCTGTGCAGCCGAGAGAACAACGTTGCCGTCCTTATCAAGTCTGTCGGTATAGCCAAGATTGATAGCGCAGTCGCCCATAGCTATCTTCTCTTCCTGGCCGTCCTTCTCTCTGAAAAGGATAAACGAAGAGCTTACAAGGTTTGAGCCCTTCTTTGTCTTGATTATCTGTAAAGCGGGGCGAACTGTGTCAGCGGTCGAGTATGTAGCGCCGCCGAGCAGAGCGTCAGCCTTGCCTGCCTTAACGAGCATTGTGCCGAAGTAGTTGCTCTTAGCAAGTGCAGCCTTGACCTCGTCCTCAGTCATCTTGCCCTTTCTGAGCTCTACCATCTGAGCAACTAAAGCGTCCATCTCGGGGTATGTTGCAGGGTCGAGTATCTCGGCCTTTGAAACATCAAAGCCGCCCTTTGCAGCCGCAGCCTTTACTTCATCTACGTTGCCGCAGAGAACTACACCCATAAGGTCTTCCTTAAGAAGCCTGTCAGCAGCCGAGAGGATTCTCTCATCTGTGCCCTCTGTGAAAACGATAGTCTTTTTGCTTGCCTTAAGATTTGCGATAAGCTTGTCAAACATTCCCATTGTAATTGACCTCCGTATTTTTTATTTTACCTTACTATTATATCACACTTTTTATGAAAATTCAAGATGCAGACTATAAATAATAACACTCCGAGAATACACTTAATCTCGGAGTGTGGTTATTACTTGTCAGCTTTATATTATCTCTCCCCCGGGTCGATGCCGAGTTTGAGCTTCATAGCTACCTTGTTATCATACATTTTCTTGTCGGCTCGTCTGAAAACATCATCTGCTGCCTTGTCTGTTTCCTTATCAAAGACCGCATAGCCAAGGGCTGCCGAAACCTTGTCCTGCTCAGGAATAGAGCTGTCAGCGGCGATAGCGCTTATCCTGCCGTTGAAATCAGCTTCAAGTTCTTCGATATGCTCAAAGTCGTGGTTTTTGAGTATGACCGCAAACTCGTCACCGCCTATTCGGAACACGGGCGAATGCTTGAACACCTCGCATATCATACGGCTGAGCTTGATTATCGCTGCGTTGCCGCACTTATGGCCGTAGGTATCGTTTATGCGCTTTAAGAAGTTTAAGTCTATCATAGCTATGCCGAATCTGAGATAGCCGTTTTCGATATCGCTATTCAGCCTGTCTATCTCCTTATCATAGGCAAGGCGGTTTCTGATGCCCGTCAGCGAGTCCATATGTGCAAGCTCGTGCATATCGTCGGCGTGCTGCCGTGCGGTACTGAGCTGAGCCTTGGTGCGGGTAAGGTTGTCGATATATTTGTCTATATCCTTTTCCATCTGCACCATTGAGCCGAGCAGGATCTCCAGCTCATCGCCCGTGCGTATTTTCAGCGTGCTGAACTCGTTATGGACGTCATTTACCTGCTTCTGCCTGTACTGGCCTGCCGCCTCGGAAAGCATATTGATAGGCCTTACTATCTTGATCTTTACAAAGATTATCGACAAAGCGCACACAACAATAGTTATGCCCACCAGCAGCCCTGCCAGCATATAAAGAAAGCTTCTCTCTGTCTTATAGACCTCGTTCATGCTAATGTCAACTGCCGCAAAGCAGACCACCTCACCGTTGCTGTTATAAACAGGGGCGCAGGATGTAGCCATCCAGCCGTACTCAACGGTGTTTGTTATGAATGCGGGAAAGCCCTTTGACAGGTCGTCAAGGTACTTATAGCAGCTCTCCTCCGCCATATCGTAGCAGCCGGGAGTTACAAGCTCGTCTTCCTCGATAGCGGCGTCAACAAGATATATCAGCGTCTTATCCTCAGGCACGGGCAGCAGGGTATAAACGCAGTCAACCTCGCTTACGTCCTGTATCTTCTGAAGCGCCTCACGCATTTCGATATACTCATCAGTTTCCATAAGATACAAAAACTGCTCGGAATATTCCTCGAACACGGGGTCGCTGGTCTTGGTGTTATCGACCTTTTTGTCGGATTTTTTATATATCTCATACACCTTATCGGCAAACTTCTCCATTTTATCGCCGTCAACCGTCACGGCAACGGTGGCCGCATTGGCGTCGGCGGTTATGGCATACTCGTCGTTCATTATATCGTGAAAGACCATATCGCTCACAAAGATACAAGTCGCCGTGAGTATAACGGCTATTATTATCATCATAAGCGTTATCTTTCTGCCAAGCGACACCCTCATAGCGACCTGCACCTCTTTTCGTAGAAATTTGTTTGCTCTCTATAATTATATCACAATTTACAAAGATTGTCAACAAAAATTTTATGCAAAATGTATATTTTTAGTCAAAAAATATTCCCCGAGGTTTTTTCTCCCCGAGGAATACACATAATTTAGGCAATACCGCACGACCATTGTATGTCAGATGCGCTGACAAATTTTTCGTCAGATTGCCTATATCCGCCGCAGTTTTACTGGCGTAAGACAAGGATGGCATACAAAGGCGTAAGCCGTTGGTTGTGCGGTGTTGCCTTTACTTTTTTGGCGGCTCGAAGCCGTATTTTTTATAAAACCACGCTATATCGCCCTCATCTCTAACAAGCTCGCTGTAAAGAAGCCTGCCCGAAACACGGTCAAAGAAGCCTATAGTCCTCTCGCCCGTGCAGGTGCTTGACTGCACCTTTATCTCCATACCCTCACATTCTTTAGGTATGGGCTTTGGCTTAAATGGCCTTGAAAATATCGACATAGCTATCACTTGCCTTTGTACTTCTCTCGGGTCGCCTGACCGCCCCTGATGTGGCGAAGCGCCTTATTGCGCTCAAGCACCTGCCTTACTCGTTCGTAAAGCTCATCATCAAGTGCTTTGAGCCTGACTGTTATATCTTTATGTACCGTAGATTTGCTTATCTTAAAATGAGCTGCCGCCTGTCTTACGGTAGCTTCATGCGATGCAACATACTCCCCGAGAATTCTCGGTCTTTTATCATCGTGCTCCAGCATAAACCGTCACTCCAATACTCTGTGATAGTTTATGCTTATGCGCTTATGCGCTCAGTTATGCATTATTCAGATGTCAATAATATCATGCCGCTCGCTCTTGTTATCATTATCACGGTCGTCACGGTCAAGGCGTTTTAGCTTTGAGCGTGAGGTGAACATCGAGAAAAGGTTGCTCGCACCCGATATTATAAGGCATATGCCAAGCACCGTCATAGCGGCCTTTACGGGCAGCATGGGGTTTATGCAGATAACAAAGCCCAGAACAAAGGTCAGCCCCGCCGAAATCATCGGGAACTGCCACTCGGCATCGCCCGAGCGCTTTATCTCGGTGGCGTTTGTCAGACCTATAATGCCGTTTACCAGCATATAAATACCGAAAGCCGTTGATATCATTCTCGGAATAAAATCGGGGCGCACAATAAGGAACACGCCGATAAACGCCAGCACCAGCCCTCTTATCATAAGAAAGACCATGCCCTCGCCGTTTTTGACAAAATACATAACTATAAAGTAAACGCCGAAGCCCAGCGACACGCCGCCCAGGATATAGCTTACAAGCTTAGTAAGGAACATCGGCTCGATAACCAGCGCTATGCCAAGGGCAATACTTAAAAGGCAGACCAGAAGATAATTTCTGAACACCCTTCTT
>CADAGC010000136.1 GCA_902787365.1 uncultured Ruminococcus sp.
TTTTTTCGGTTTGTCAAGAGGTTTTTGAAATATTTTTTTATTTCTTTTTTCTCTCGTCAACCCCGTTCCTCAGGCGACTTGTTTATTTTACCACCTTTTCGAGCAAATGTCAATAGGGTTTTCACTCATTCTATGTTTTGCACAAAACCCTATATCATTTTGCAAAAGCTTATGTCTATAATGCAAGACTATCCCTTCGCATTCGCCCTATATACGCATATTTCAGCTAAAAAAGGCAAAAATATCTTCACAAAAAACTCATAAAAGGAATTGATATAAAATGATATCCAAGCAACATATAAAAGTATTTTTCAAAGTATTTTTGCTATCCCTTGTAATTCTCGGCGGCACGGCTGCGGCAGTTTTTTCAAATATCTCCCCCGAAACCTCGCCCACAATATCTCAGTACGGCTCACGGGGCAAGGAAGTCAAGGCCGTTCAGCAGGCGCTCAAAGACCGTGGACTGTTTAATTCTGACGTTACAGGCTACTACGGGCCTATAACCGAAGCCGCTGTCAAGCGCTTTCAGAAACAGCAGGGCATATCTCAGACGGGCATAGCAGGCCCCGCAACGCTTAAAGCCCTCGGCATATCCATAGGTGCTCTGCCCGCTGCTACCGAGGCCAATATCTCCCTCCTCGCACGAATAATCTCCGCCGAGGCAAGGGGCGAGCCTTATGAGGGGCAGGTGGCCGTGGGTGCGGTGATACTCAACCGTATCGAGCACCCCTCTTTCCCCGATACTCTTTCGGGAGTGATATTCCAAAAGGGCGCCTTCACCGCCGTGACCGACGGGCAGTTTGATAAGCCTGTGTCCGACTCGGCCTACTCCGCCGCCCGTGACGCCCTCAACGGCTGGGATCCCACAGGCGGCTGTATATACTATTATAATCCCAAAAAGACCTCGAATAAATTCATATGGTCACGCCCCGTTGTCATAACTATCGGCGACCATAGGTTTTGTATGTGAGTACTATAATAAATATGTCCGCCCCACGGCGGACATTGTACTGTTATATAGTTGTGTTTTGATGATTTTAAATACCTCGTGCCCGCAGGGCACACCTTAATTATGCATTATAATGGTACAAGCCCTCTGTACCCCTCGCACCTGTTCCTTATCTCATAGCTTCCGCACAGATAAGTCTCCTGCTTTAATTCATAGTCCCCGTACCCGGTGTTAAGGTGTTCAAAGTAATCCGGCTTGCTGTTTACCTTAAGATAGTTCTCCTTTTGGCGGATAAAGCACTGCATTGTGCCGAAATCATCATTCCCGTAGGGCGAATAGTCCGAATACTGGCAGGTCAGGCAGCATTTGAGATAGTATCTGTCTTTTATCTGTGAGCATATGTCGATAAGGGCGCTCTCAAAGCAAAGGGTCTTTCTGCCGCTTGCGAATCTCTCCCCCTCCACGGTCAGCGAAAAGTCGTCCACTCTCATATCATCATGGTAAACACGCTCATCGCCTAAGTAATACTGCGCCTGCGTCTTTTCGGGGTCGTGCTCGGTGTATTCAAATAATATATGTAAACTCCCCTGCGCCTCGCCGCCGTCGGCCCCCCGCACTACAGTCACGGGTATCTCGGTTTCAAGTGAGTATCTTTGCAGCTCATACCAATAAGGCACATCCTCGCCGCCCATTTCAAAGCCGCCCGACTTTAAGATGTTAAATCTCTCGCAGGCTCTCTGTATGTCACTCTCAATAGGTGCAAAGTCGCCGATCCCGCCGCCCTTAAAGGTCACTCCGTCAAGGGTGAACGATATCGGGTCTTTGCTGTAGTCCTCCTCGGTGTTTACTATTTCTATATAGGTATCGTGCAGCCTGTCTTTAAAATGTGTCCGCCATTTCTGCATTTTATCTATCCCTCACGCCTTATCTCTAATGCGCACCTTCCCCAAATCTCACCATTATAGGAAAACGCCCCCGGCGTGACCGACTTTTCCTCAAAGCCTGCCGATAGATAGCAGCGCCTTGCCTTGTCGTTTACCGAGAACACACACAGCGCCACGACGTCAGCCCCCTCGCCAAACGCCTGCTCGACCGCAAGGCTCACCATTTGCCTGCCTGTGCCCCTGCCACGCTGCGAGGGTGCAACTATCACGAATTTGAGCATAGCCCTGCCCTCACCGTCTGCGTTTGACAGTAAGAAAAAGCCCTCAGCCTCGCCCTCATCGCCAAGCGCTATGTACGGCCTGTCGCCGCCCGCTTCAAGCTCACGCAGCTTGTTCTCAAAGCTCTCCCTCATCAGCGGATAGCCGAATATCCCCGCACTCCACAAAGCGTGGGTGCGCTCGTCGGTCATAAAGCCCTTGACCGCTTCAAAGTCCTCGCCATATTTGTATGGTCTTATCGTCATTGTTCTCCCGCTTTCTTTTCTTTATATATAGTGTTGTAAATATTTATAGCATCGTTCGATAAATCAGAAGTTGTGTTTCTGATTATTCAGAATCCACCGTAATGTTTTAAGGTTTCTGCTGCAATTTCGGAACCGACATTCATAGCCTTTTCAATACATATATGAGCAAACAAATCCGGCGTGATAGCTGTCACCACAACCGGTCGTGTCAATTATGCGTTCAACTTTCACAGCTTGCACTTTGAATTCCTGTCCATTAAAGTATGTAACGCTTCCACGTTCTGCAAGTGACACGTTGAACAGGCAACGGTATTTATTCGATAATTCTTTGAACTTCGGCAGGAGTTCTTCCGAGCCGCTTATCATAAAGAAATCAACATGCGGAGCAAATCGTTCCATATCTGCAAAATCTCTATATACATCAAAATCTACCGCAAGCTTAAAGCCAAGAGTTTCCTTCAGTTCAACTACTTGCGAAAAACACGAAGCCCAGAAATGGACAAAGACTACATCGGACCTTGATAAGATTTTGATTTCATTATAATTCAGTACGATGTTATCGAGAATTTTTCCGTTCCATGAATCATCTTTATAATACCTATCGCCCGATTCTGTAAGGTAAGTCATATTATTTGCAGTCTGATACCTTTCATCAATGCGTATATGGTTTTTATCAATATCAAGCTTTGATATTGAATCCATTATCGCTTCTGCATATTTATCTTTTCCGACAACACCAAGAAGCGTAACATCTATATCCTTAAAGTGCGAGGCATGAGCAGCAAAATTCAATGCTTCTCCTCCCGGTCTGATTATTTCAGTACCGTAAAAAACATCTGCACATATACAAGGAAGTG
>CADAGC010000137.1 GCA_902787365.1 uncultured Ruminococcus sp.
TTCCTAACGAAAAAGCCTTCTATGCTTTTGTGTGGCGCACTGCTGACAATATCCTCAAAGGCTGGTACAGAGAGAATGCAAAAAACAAACCCTCGGAGCTTGACGAGAATATGTCAGACGGAAGCTGGGAGGCGCTTGAAGAACAGGCTCAGGAAAACGAGCAGCTAAGGCTGATAACAAGAGAGCTGTCGCTTTTGAACTCAAACTACCGCAAGGCTATGGTGGCATATTATATTGACGAAATGTCGGTAAAAGAAATATCCGAGCAATTCGGTATCACGCAGAGTATGGTCAAATATCTCCTCTTTCAATCACGAAAGAAGATCAGAGAGGGTACTGTTATGGAAAGAGATTTTGGCAGATTAAGCTATGACCCTGTTGAGCTGTCACTGGCATTCTGGGGAACAAGCAACAACTATAACGGCAAATTTGATGACAAGCTCGCACAGAATATTCTGATGTGCTGCTACTATGATAAGCAGACCGAGGAGCAGATAGCTTTGCAGCTCGGAGTGCCGACGGCGTATCTTGAGGACGAGCTGAAAAAGCTTACGGAGTACGGTCTGCTAATCATGAAAAACAGCTTTTATCAGACCAATATACCGATCATCACAAACGATGTTTTTGCTGAGATAGAAAAGGCAAACAAGGCAGCCGTTGCAGATATTTCAAAGCAGATATCACAAAAAGCTGATGAAATGCTTGAAGATGTTCGCTCCCTCGGTTTTTACGGCAGTGATGCGCCGGGTAACACGCTCAGATGGATGCTTGTGTCGCTGATACTGCACCTTGCATATATCGACATGGCACTGGGCGAAATGCCCCTTGATCTCCCGACAGATGTGTTTGGCGAGAAGTGCATCCGGTTCTTTGTCGAAAAGTCCGCAAGTGACCCATACGGCGTGGGAACTTCCGTAATTCAAAGCAATGACGGTTTGTTATGCTTCTGGGATGTGCTTATAAACGGCAAGCGGCTACACGTTAATGTCAACAGCTCAAGGGCAGATATGCTTGTCACACTTGCAAAGCGTCAGCCGCAGACTGACAACGAAAAGCTCGTCTGCTCCGAGCTTATAGATATCGGGCTTGCTGTAAAGACCGAAGACGGAATAAAGCCGAACTTCCCATGCCTTACCAAAGAGCAGGGAGATGTGCTCAACAACAGTATCGGTAGTTTATGCAGAAGTATATGTGATAACACAATCTCACGCACCGGGGATATCAGGAGAGTACTGCTCGATCACGCACCTCAGCATCTTGCTGATTATGTGAGCAAAATGGCACAGTTGCTTTCATACCGTGAGACAGAACAGATAATGCAGACACTCTGCGAGAGCGGCTGGCTGCTGCCGATGAAGGGCGGTATGTCGGGAACCACAGTGATGTATCTGAACAAGTAATAGTTTGCGGCATACCTGCCATGTGCAGGTATGCCGCATTATTATCGTCAAGGCCTCGCAGCTGTTTTAGGTAAGACAATCTCCTCATGATCATCATAGATAACTCAGAGAGGCAGTTAACAGATATTCTATCATTTTCCTTTTGCTGTAGTCTGAGCAGAAGTGCTTTGCGAAGTCTGCCATCCTGCATTATTAAAGCCGCTGTCATTGCTGTTTGTTTAATGATCTTGGCGGCAAAAGGCCACTATGCGTATCATCACCGAATATTAAGGGATTTTTCTTTGAACCTTTTTTGTCAATTCCCTTATTTCTGCCGAAATATAGCTTTTCATATCTGTTCCTCCTTAAATCTTCTGACTGCCTGTTGACCAGACGTGTTTTTCGTTTTTGTTTGCCGGCTTATTCTGCGCCATTACCCCTGCAAGCGCATGAGGTACATAGGGTTCTTCAAGATATGCGATCTCATCGGCGCTCAACTCTAAATCTACCGCCTTTGCCGCGCCCTCGATGTGGTGCAGTTTTGTCGCACCGACAACGGGAGAAGTCACCTTAGTCAGAAGCCACGCAAGAGACACTTCTGTCATGGAAACGCCGTGCTTTTCGGCAAGCTCTGCAACCCGGCGGATAATTACCTCGTCCTGCTCCTTTGTGGCATCATACTTGAATTTTGCGTAGCTGTCCTCCTCGGCACGCTTTGAAGTCTCACCGGGAAGCCTTGACAGTCTTCCGCTTGCAAGTGCGCTGTAAGGTGTCATTGCTATGTTGTCCTCTGCGCAGAGCATAGCCATTTCACGCTCCTCCTCACGGAAGATAAGATTGTAATGTCCCTGAACGGAAATAAACTTTGCAAAGCCCTCTTTTTCAGCCAGCGCATTTGCCTTTGCAAGCTGCCAAGCATAGCAGTTGGAAATGCCGATGTATCTTGCCTTGCCTGCCATGACTATTCTGTTGAGTCCGTCCAAAATGTCATAGACCGGCGTGTTCCAGTCCCACATATGGTAGATATACAGATCAACATAGTCCATTCCGAGATTTTGCAGGCTTTTGTTTATCATGCGCTCGATATGCTGCTGACCGCTGATACCCGCTTCTATATCCGCAGGTGTTCTC